>CAJXNF010000208.1 GCA_913056375.1 uncultured Pseudomonadota bacterium
GTTAAATGTTCCCTTAATTGTTACGGACGATGATATCTCTGGAACTTTTACCTTCATCAGAGCTTTGGAAGATTATGGTTACTCTAAGGACATCACTCCGGCTCAGATTGGCCACACCTGGCTGAATTACATCATTGACCGAAAGGCGATTCTCTGGTGGGGAGGCATGGGTAACTCCACTGAACATACGGCATTCTTAAGATTAAAGGAGGGAATCGAGGCTCCACAGAGTGGCTCGATGGAACTCAACAGTAAGATCGTAGCAGAACAGATCGGTGCCCAGATTTTCATAGATGGTTGGGCAATGGTTGCCCCCGGTGATCCCGAACTCGCGGCTGATTTAGCGAAACGAGCTGGTAGTGTAAGTCACGATGGAGAGGCGATTTATGGTGCACAGGTGATTGCGGCTTTAGAGGCCCAAGCCTTTGTGGAGAAAGATCGACAAGCCCTAATTGATGTGGCGGTCGCTCTGATTCCTAAAGATAGTTTGATCCAGCGGATGATTGCAGATTTGAGAGAACTGCATTCTAGAGAACCTGATTGGCGGAAGGCGTTTGATTTTCTTTCTAAGCACTATGGCTATAATACGTATGGGGGTAATTGCCACATGATCCCCAATCATGGTTTGATCATCTTCTCCTTCCTCTATGGCGATGATGATTTTCAAAAGACCATGATGATCGTCAACACACTGGGCTGGGACACGGACTGCAATGCTGGAAATCTGGGGTGCCTGATGGGAATCAAGAATGGCTTGGAGGGTATCAATCGGGGACCAGATTGGCGAGGTCCAGTTGCCGACAAACTGTACTTGCCAACGGCGGATGGTGGTCGTTCAATCAGCGATGCAGCAGCTGAAGCGGTCTATCTAGCGAATGCTGGAAGGCAACTGCATGGTCTTTCACCAACCTATCCCAAGGATGGAGCCCGTTTCCATTTTGAATTGCCGGGTTCGGTTCAGGGTTTTGCCTGTGAAGAATCGATCATTTCAACTGGCACTGCTACCGTTGCCAACTCAGAGGGTCATAGCGTTAACGGGGGACGCTCCCTGGCGATTCATTTCAAAGCGCTGGCAAGAGGACGTACTGCCCGGGTCGAGACGCCAACCTTTTCGCCTTCTGCAGAGATTTCCACGTATTTCACCAAGAGGGGCTACTCTCTGCTTGCCAGTCCTACCCTTTACAGTGGTCAAACGATCCGGGCTCGTATTGTTGCCGACGAGAACAATCCGACTTCCGTGAAGGGTTCATTGTACATCAAGCACTACAATGAATTTGATGAATTCACCTTGGTTTCCAGCGAAATAGTTGAGTTTCCAGCCGGTAAGGATCATGTGTTCGAATGGAAAGTACCTGACACGCGTTGCTATCCAATTGCCTTCGTTGGCATTCAATTAGAGGGCGATCATGGTGAAACTGGCACGGTATACCTGGATTTTCTGAACTGGACGGGTGAACCGAAGATTCAACTAAATCGACCCACTGAACGCGTGGTGTCAAGGCTGAATCGAGACAAGGGACCCATCATGTGGAAATCGGCTTGGGTAGACGGTTTGGATGGCAACGAACGCTTAACGCAAATGGACTTCTGGCCAGAGCCATATCGCCTGATTCAGAACATTGGCCGTGGACTACTGATGCAAGGCACCCAAGAATGGAAAAATTATAGAGTAACCGCTCGAATGACTCCGCATATGTGCGAAGCTGGAGGTCTTGGAATTCGTGTGCAAGGAATGACACGCTATTATGCGCTGCTGATCTCACAAGATGGGGCTCGCCTTGTAAGAAGTCATGAAGGCAAGGACACAACCCTAGCTGCCTGTGACCTGGGCTGGAAATTGGGTCATCAGTACGAGCTCACGCTGCAGGCTGTTGGGAACAGACTCACAGCTTGGATCAACCAGGAAAAGATTCTAGAAGTCGAAGATGCCGAGGGCTACTATCCTTCTGGTGCAATGGCTTTGATCTCTCAGGTGGGTCGAATCGGTTGTGATTTTGTCGAGGTGCAACCCGCAGTTGACTAAGTTTCGAATGGTTTGTTCATAGAAGTGTTTTATCAAAGCTCGATAAGCCTGGCTTGAGACTGCCTAAACTGGCAGTTTTGGAGCTTTTCAATTTTGGAGAAAGTCCGTGTTGCAGCAGTTGCTGAAACCCTATCAGCAATATGGAAATTTGCATTATGGTGAAGGAGTGACAGAGCTAGCTCATGCTCTGCAGGCAGCACAGTTGGCTCACGAAGCTGGGGAGAATGAATCATTGATTGCTGCTGCCTTACTGCATGACTATGGACATCTAGTCCATGGTCTTGGTGAAAACATTGCGGAGCAGGGAGTTGATGCCAATCATGAAACGGTCGGTGCCAATGCATTGGAAAAATGGTTTCCGACCAGCGTCACGGAACCGATTCGCTGGCATGTAGCGGCCAAGCGCTATCTCTGCGCTACTGAACTCGGCTACTTTGACCAGCTCTCTCCTGCCTCGGTTCTCAGTCTTCAGTTACAGGGTGGACCAATGAATCCTGAAGAGTTAGAGGAGTTTTCCGCAAGACCTTTTTCGGAAGAAGCTGTTCGTTTGCGTCGATATGATGATCAAGCGAAGAGCCCGTCAGCTAATCCACCTGGTTTGCTCACCTACTATCCTGTTCTCAAGAGTTTACTTGTAAAGTAATACCCTCCATCGGAGGATGCCCACCAGTTTTTTAGAATGAGGAGCTGGCCCCAGTTACAGCATGGGGCCTTTGAAGGGATTCCTCAGTTGGAAGCAAACCAACCGAGGATTTGAGGAGTGGCTAACGGGAGGTCAATTGGCCAGCTTTTTCTAGGCTCTCTACAGAACCCATTAGAGATTCGGAAGGCAATTCTAAATTGAAGATAAAGATCTGACCACCACGATCTGACTTATTAGCTTCTACAGCGCCACCTGATTCACTTCTGTGTTGCACCACACCTAACAAGGTGGTCTGGCTGAGCGAAAGGGAGCCATTGACCTCTTGCTGTCCAGTGCCACCCAGTTCAGCTTTGCTGTAAAAGCTTCCGTTGCTTTTGCGGGCTACCAGCGCAGAGATGTTCCAAGTACCAGAAAACTCAGAAGAGTAGGGCTTGGCGAAAGTTCCAGGGTAAGCAGCCGCTTTCGCAGCAGCTCGGGGGCTTTCTCCTCCACCCGCCATTGCCAGGAAGTAACCCTTGCCGGCTTCTGTCAAATCCATTGTCTCTGGATCAAGCATTAAAGCAAATTTTCGCTCACCCAGATCATTGCCTGAATCTTCGTCAACAATCAGTACATCTGCATCTACAGTCTTGACCCACATCAAGCCATCATTGGCGACGATCTTTGCCTGACCATCTTCCCAGGTAGCCGCTGTCCCTTCGCCGCCATGCTTAATGCCTTTGCCACCTGTTTCCAAAGTCAATGCTCCCTCTACAGCAGCCACTACACGTGTAACATCAGCAGAAAATAGGGTTGGCAAATCACCGTTGGCCATCTCCAATTGCTTGACAAAATCTGTCAACTCAACTCCCAGAATTCCACCTTCTTGGGTCATGTTCTGAACATAACGTTGCTTGGTGATGTCTGGGTCAACAGCTGGATGTTCTGTCTTGGAATCCCCAACGAAGAAGGTGTGTCCTGCTGGCTGCTCACTTGCCATCTGCCAGCGATTGATCTCGGTGTTACCCACTGAAACTGGCTGATCCCAACCTTTCCACTGATAGCTGGTTGGAACAAACTTAACCTGGAAGCGATCCGGAGCGTGTGGGTTGGTCAGGTAGTTATCAAGCATCTTCTCAGAGGTATCGATCTTCCGAATACCCAGCTTGGCAAAGTCACGATTTTCCAGGGCCATTCCATAGATTTTTCCGTACAGTAGACCGTTGCGAGCAAGAAATTTGTCGCGTTGTGAGGCGCTTCCATTTTGATCGACTTTCTGATTGTTGGCATCAACACCCTTCTTACCAACGTAAAGCCGCAGAGGAGTAGGCTCCACGCCATGGTTGTAGCCTGCCATCACCATCAAAACATAATCAGAGTGGCCTGGATTGATCGGCATGATCTTCTCGTAGCCAGACTGTCCCAGAGCGGGCACGGTGTAGGCCGTCTCATTGGCAATGTCGACAACCACGGAGGCGAGACCTAGCGTGTCGTTGGTGTCAACACCTGTTCCTTCAAACATTCGTTGGATGTTCCATTCCTCTGCAGTGATCCAAACATCATCTTCCAGCCCAATCCCTTTGCCATACTTGTGCGCTGGCTCGTAGAAAGCTCCGCAGAAGGATTGAAAGAAGAAGTCACCTTCTGTCAGTTTATGGTCGTCGTTGAAGTCCACCACGGTCCCATTGGGTAAAGTCTGATTGCCCCATGTTCCACCCTGGGCTCTTGGCTGAACCACTTCTCCAAACTGGTTGTAGATGGTGTGGAACAAGTGGCCGGAACCTTCTACCATGGTATTGGCAGCGTTACTATTGTTCAGGAAGTTTGCAAATTGGTTTCGGTTGTAATCAATCCAGTGAATGTGGGAACCGGTGAAGGCGACTCCACTTTTCATTTGCCATCCGTAGGTTTGTTTGCCCATCGTTGCATATGATTCAGACTGATATGCAACTCGCACAGTGTCATCGTCTTGTAACCAGGCGGCCTGTCCATCGGGATAGCCTGTCAGGGCTTTGCCGGTCATCTTGTCCACTTCACCAACGGTCGCAATGGCCTTCATGTTACCGATAAAAGGAAAGTTGGTGTCTCCACTCTTTCCGTCCTGTAATTCGCTGGGCTCGTCGGCGGTACTGGCTTCTGCGATCAGAGCCGTGACCTGACCAATCGTCATTTTTTCATGTCCTCCGGCATAGACCAGAGTTGTTGAACCGAATAGCAGGGTGGCCATCCAGATCGCTGTTCGAGATATTCGACTCTTCATCTAAGTTCTCCTGTTCGTTAGTTGCCAGAAAATCAGGGGGGAGATTGTGACGAGTGCAAGAGTCCCTAGGGAGGAACTGGGGTGTTTCCTTACCTCAAAACACAATCTCCAATGGATACAAATGTTATAGGCAGATAATGTTTAGGAAAAATTGGGAATTGGTTTTGATTTCCTAACATTTTGGTTGGGTACCTGAAGCTATACGGTTCGTAATCAGGCGACCTTTTCAAAATCCTGTGGCAGCTGAGACTGTCGGTAGTAATCTGCTGAAAACGGGTGGAAGGGATCTGCCCGCAACTGTCGAAGATCCATCGTTGACTGGTACAGATGACTAATGATTTGGCTCTCGTCTCGTCCAAAAACTTCCAAAAGATTCTGCTGAGGCTGACCGATTGAAACACGAATTTCCTGCCCAATCATCCTTCTCATTTCGTAAAAAAACAGGCTCAATTTCAGGTGGTAGTTCAGGTGACTGGCGATCTGAAAAAGACGACTGTTTTGTCCATGAAAATAAACCGGCAAAATCGTAGGGTTGGTCTTCAAGATCAGCTTGGAGAGAAACTTCTGCCAAGGTGGATCGACTGCGGTTCCAAACCAAGTTGGACTTGTTGATGTCATCCCTGCAGGAAACAAGATCACCGTTTTACCCTGCTGAAGCGTATCAATCGTTAGTCGCATCGTCGCCAGGTTGTTTCTCTTAGCGCTGTAATCTTCTTTGAAGCAAATCGGCAGCACCACATCGGCAAGCTGATCAGATGCATTGAGAATTTCCCAAGCAACCACACGATAGTCCGGCCGAAACGTCTCGATCAGGTGTGACAAGAC
>CAJXNF010000209.1 GCA_913056375.1 uncultured Pseudomonadota bacterium
AATTATTGCAGGCTCTTCATAATAATGAAACCTGGCTTCAACAAAGACTGCTCGTCACCCCCCACACAGCTTGGTACAGTGTTGATAGTGCACTAGACCTCAGACGAAAATCCGTAGAGACCGTTCTTCTGTATCTTAAGGATGACAAGTTGAGAAACTGTGTAAATGCTCACTTTCTCCGGCCAGGACAATCCTTCCGCTGATTTCTTGTCCCATCATTTTTTCAACTTCATGACAGGTAAACCATGTCTTCAAACAAGAACTCCAAAGTTGCCATCATTACCGGCGCTGGTACCGGTGTTGGGCGCTCAGTTGCCCAACGATTTTTAACTGAAGGTTACCAAGTAGCGCTTCTTGGCAGACGTCAAGAACTCCTGGAGGAAACGGCAGCAGGGGCTGAGAATTCTCTAATTCTACCCTGTGATGTAAGTCAACCCGAAGCTGTCGATACTGCGTTTACCAATGTTGTCAACAAGTGGGGTCGAATTGATGTCCTTTTCAATAATGCTGGAATGGGAAGCCCCTCAAGAACCATCGATGAAACCCCCATCGAGGACTGGCTCAAAGTAGTTGATGTCAATTTGACAGGTTCCTTCCTCTGTGCAAGGGCAGCTTTTGCTCAAATGAGACGTCAGAATCCGCAGGGTGGTCGCATCATCAACAATGGTTCCATATCTGCCTACGTTCCTCGTCCTGGCTCTGCACCCTACACGGCAACAAAACACGCAATTACAGGATTAACCCGATCACTTTCCTTGGATGGCCGTCCCTTCAACATTGCTTGCGGTCAGGTTGATATTGGGAACGCTGCGACTCCGATGACTGACCGGATGACAACAGGTGTACCGCAGGCTGATGGTAGTGTTCGAATTGAGCCCAGAATGGACGTTGAAAATGTCGCGACAACTGTCCTCTACATGGCAGAATTGCCCTTGGAAGCAAATGTACAGTTTGTCACTGTGATGGCTACTACGATGCCGTTCATTGGTCGTGGATAACCACTACTCAAAATTTTTGAATATACATATCAAATGAGGGATTCTTGATGAATAAAGTCATGTTGGTCACAGGAGGAAGCAGAGGAATTGGTGCCGCAACGGTCCGTCTGGGTGCGAAGCGAGGCTATGCGGTCGCAATCAACTACCAGAAACGAGCAGATGTTGCGCAAAACTTAATGGATGAAATCAATGATGGGGGAGGGAAGGCAATCATCATTCAAGCGAATGTGAGTGTCGAATCAGAGATCATTGAAATGTTCAATCAGGTGGACCAGCAATTGGGGCCACTGACTGCCTTCGTCAACAATGCTGGAATCATTCAACCTCCGAAACCACTCGTGGAAATGACAAGGGAGCGTTTGCAGGAACTTTTTGATGTGAATATTCTTGGGGCAGTTCTTTGCGCCCGAGAAGCCATCAAACGAATGTCCACTCGATTGGGAGGTTCTGGAGGAGCAATCGTCAATCTTTCATCCGCAGCAGCCAAGATGGGAGGCCCTAACTCATTTTTAGATTATGCAGCTAGTAAAGGTGCTATCGATACGTTTACACATGGCTTGGGTCAGGAAGTCGCAAATGAGGGAATCCGAGTCATCGGAATCCGTCCGGGGCTAATTTACACCGATATCCACGCCAGTTTGGGTGACCCGGACCGGGTGAAAAAATTGGAAAACGTGGTTCCCATGAAACGAGGTGGGCTTCCAGAGGAAGTCGCTGAGGCGATCATATGGTTATTATCCCCCGAAGCCTCCTACGTCACCGCATCCACATTGGATGTCGGAGGTGGACGCTAACCATCATTGGCTAATAAAATTTTTCAGAAGCATCAGGAGTACCCGATGAAATATCGTTATCTTGGCCGATCCGGTCTGCTTGTTTCCAGAATCTGTTTAGGCACGATGACATTTGGCATGGCCAATTGGGGCTGTGACCAAAATCAGGCTTCGCGCATTGTTGATACCTTTGTTGGTGCCGGAGGAAATTTCCTCGACACTGCAGATATGTACAGCGCTGGGGTTTCAGAAGAGATGACGGGCAAAGCCATCAAATCCCATAATCGTGATGAACTAGTCATCGCAACCAAAGCTTGGTTTCGAACTTCGGAAGGCGCAAATGGTAGCGGTAGTTCCCGCAAGCATATTTTGGAAGCTGTGGAAGCAAGCTTGCGAAGACTAGGAACTGATTACATCGACCTTTATCAAGTGCACGGTCCAGACTGGTTCACTCCCATGGAGGAGACGATGCGAACCCTGGATGATCTGGTTCGGCAAGGCAAAGTTCGCTACATCGGGTGCAGTAATTACTACGCTTGGCAAATGGTCAAAGCCAACTCGATTGCAGAAAAGATGAACTTGGAAAAGTTTATCAGCGCTCAGCACATGTATAACTTGGTACGCCGTGATATTGAACGAGAGATTCTTCCAGCCTGTGCCGACCAAGGATTGGGGATGCTCTGTTGGAGTCCACTAGCAAGCGGGTTTTTAAGTGGAAAATACCAACGGGGAGGTGATATTCCCGAGGGATCCAGAATTTCTTTCCGAAAAAGTGTTGATATTCCAAGATATTTCCATGATCACGCCTTTGATACCGTGGAAGCACTAGTTGAATTAGGAGAAGTGACTGGGAAGCCTCCAAGCCAGCTTTCCACTGCTTGGCTTCTTGGAGATCGTCGAGTTACATCTGTCATCTCTGGCCCCAAAACCGTTGCGCAAATTGAAGATGTTTTGGCAGTCGCAGATTGGGATCTCGAAGCAGATCACTGGAATCGGTTGGAGGAAGTCTCCAACTTCAAGCACGGATATCCGTTGGAGTGGATTGATCAAAGCTATGGAAATATTGGTGGAATGGAAGAATTCTCTCCTGCCCACCATCGCTTGGTTCGAGATCGTAGCTAAGCTTATCTCAACAGCCATTCAGTCAATCATGGAAAGATCTCTCAATCTACTAAGGTTCACATGACGAATTCTTCTTGGCCACTATTCAAGCTAGGGCTCAATCCTTACGGAATGACCTATTACCTTGGTTTGCAAGGTCGGGGTACTGCCAGACAAAATCCAAATGGGACAGGATTGGAAGGGTTTTTACAGATTGCCGAGGAACTTGGTGCGAAGTCCTTGGAAATCTTTGATCCCTGGTTACAAGAGTTTTCTGGCAATGAATTCCAGAGTTTGAAGGATCGCTTAGACCAGAGAGGAATAACTCCCGTTATTTCAGGAGGCTATATTCTTGAGGAAACGGGCCATGTTTTTCGTTCAGCACAACTGCTCGAGGCAAAAACAATCCGCTTTGCTTTGACCAACGTGCTTTGTGGTGGGAGAGCCTTCCGAACTGATTGGGATGAGCTGCGCCAAGCGGTTCGAAAAAAGATCCTTGAATTTGGCAAAACTGCTGCGGATGCTGGTTTGATGATTGCCATCGAAAATCATCAGGATTTCACTTCTGCAGAACTAGTGGAATTCTGTGAAATGACCTCAGGGGTTGGAATTACTTACGACACAGGAAACTCCTTTCCAGTGGCTGAATCACCAAATCAATTTACTAAAGCTGTTGCGCCTCATGTGAGACATCTGCAGCTCAACGACTATCAGGTACAGTTTACCCATGAAGGCTTTCGACTGGTTCGTTGTACAATTGGAGAAGGAGCTGTGCCTTTTGAGGAACTTTTTGAGGAAATTGGTAAGTATCAAAATCAACTGACTGCGGTGCTGGAGCCTGGAGCCCTGGAGGCTCGACACGTCAAACTCTTTAAAGAAGATTGGTGGCGTGGCTATCCAGCAAAATCTGCAACTCAGCTAGCAGAATGCCTATTAGCAACTCAGAAAAACCCTCTATCCGACAAAGAGGACTACCGTACACCTTGGGAAAAGGGTGAGGATAACAAACTTGTGGATTATGAACTCCAAATGTACCGCAAAAGTTTTGCAAATATGAAAAAACTAGGAATGTAAAAGGATAAAATGAGTAGTTTACAAGGAAAAACCGCCCTCGTTACAGGCTCAGGTCGAGGACTCGGCAAGGTCATGGCTGAAAGACTTGCCGATCAAGGCGCAAATATTGTTCTGCATGACATCAGCTGGGATGCCCCTGAAAAGTATAAAGAAGCTCAAAACCTTGGAGAAGTTGCCAAAGAATTTGAAAAGAAGGGTGTCGAAGTACTTGCGGTGACTGGAAATATTGGAGATGTCCAAGCCGTCGCAGCAATGTGCAGTAAGATTGAAGAAAAATTATCGAAGGTGGATATTCTGGTCAATTGTGCTGGAGGTGACATCGGGGCTAGTGGTGGCAAACCCTCACCCAATAATGCACTGGATATCCCTATCGAAGATGTACAGGCACTGATCAACAACAACCTGATTGGAACAATCAACGTATGTAAAGCATTTATTCCACAAATGCGTGATCGAAAGTCTGGTGTGGTGGTCAACATTGGTTCAGTAGCTGGTCAATTTGGTGTTTCTGATGGCGCTATTTATGGCATCCTCAAAGCAGCTGTAACCCACTACACTCGTTGTTTAGCCGTTGAACTAAAACAGCATGGCGTAAGAGTGAATTGTGTGGCACCAGGCCCCACCAAAACGGCACGATTTGAGGCTACTCGCGTTGTCGATCCTGAAATGATGAATTCCAATAAAGCTTCTTTTGTTCGCTATGGTGAACCTGATGAAATTGCAGATGCAGTTGCCTTTCTGGTCTCTGATCAAGCGAAGTTTATCAATGGACAAGTGCTTTGCGTGGATGGTGGATTAGTCAACTTTCCAAGTTAAGTCTCCAGTAATTATTGCAGAATACTTCTCTTAAAAGATCGATGATTCCGAAAGCCTCCAATTGAATGCTCAGCTAAATCCAGATCGACTGGAACGGCTATACAATTTTCTGGAAGCAGCAGTCCACAAAGATGAAATTCCAGGAGCAGTTTTGCAAATTTCAGTTGGTGCAGACTGCAATGCCGTAAAAGCTTTTGGTAAGTTTCAGCCGAATCTTGCTGATCCAATGCAGCAGGATTCAATCTTTCTGGTAGCCTCGATTACAAAACCCTTTACCGCAGCTGCTGCAGTTTTGCTTGCTGAACGCGGTCAACTCTTACTGGATGATCCAGCCTACTATTACCTCCCTGAGTTCGGCAATTCTGGAAAAGAAGACATCACACTTCGACATTTGATGACTCACAGTTCTGGGCTACCAGACATGCTTCCAGAAAATCAGAGCTTGCGTGAACGACACGCCCCAATGCCTGAGTTCATAGAGCAGATCTGCCAGTTGAAGTTAGATTTCCCTGCAGGGACTGGGCTTCAGTATCAAAGTACCGGTTTAGCGATTCTTGGCGAGATTGTTCAGAGAGTAAGTGGAATTTCTCTCAAAGAATTCCTCAGAAAAGAGTTTTTTGAACCCTTACGTATGCAGGACACTTCACTTGGTTTGAAGGGACTACCTGAAAAACGATTATCAAAAGTCAAACTACCTCCAGAGCAAGAGGGAAGTAACTGGGGCTGGAATAGCCCTTACTGGCGCAATTTTGGGGCGGCATGGGGTGGAATGTTCTCCACAGTTGCTGACCTGACTAGATTTTTGAAAATGTTCCTAAATGGTGGCGAACTAGATGGTGTACGAGTCTTTAGCAGAGCGGCTGTGAAAGCGATGACAACGGACCAGACTAGTCCAATGTCTGGAATTCCATCTTCAC
>CAJXNF010000210.1 GCA_913056375.1 uncultured Pseudomonadota bacterium
ATTATTGATTTTTCAGTAGAAATTCTCCCTACCGAAGATCCAATCACAGAAGGCATTCAAGATTTCCCTTACAAATCTGAGCAGTACTTCATGCATGTGGACCCATCGAATGAGGTACTGGCGACAACCACCTTCACGGGTGAGCATTGTTCCTGGGTCAAAGGGGTAAAAATGCCCGTGGTATGGAAAAGAGTGCATGGAGTAGGACGAGTCTTCTACAGTGCCCTGGGCCATGTTGCAGAGGAATTTAAAGTCCAGGAGATGGCAACCATCTTTGAGCGAGGAATGCTGTGGGCCGCACGCTAGTTGTTCACTGACTGAGGATCACTATTGATTCAGAGCTTCTGTTTTCTGCATCAGGAAATCGAAGCTCATCTTGATTGATTCAAAAGAGTCCCTGGTGCTCGTGTCCTGCTCCACAATGAACCACTCACAGCCAGCCTCATCTGCTTCTCGAATGATGGCATCCCAGTTCAAACTCCCTGTACCTACTTCGCCAAAGAGAATCTCTCTCTCAAGAGTGACTACATAATCTTTGAGATGAAGTAAGGGCAGGCGGCCCTTCATTTTGCTGCACCATTCGACCGGATCTTCTCCACCTTTCTGAACCCAGAAAGTATCCAGCTCGGCTTGGAGAAACTTCGAGTCGGTGTTTGTTAAAATCAATTCCAGAATGGACTGGTCCGCATAGCGAACAAACTCCAACTCGTGGTTGTGGTAGGACAACTGCTTCCCCCCATCACACAGGATTTTCCCTGCACTCTCCAACTTATTGGCCAACACCAAACAAGCTTCCCTTGAATCAATGGCATAGGAACCCGGATGAGGAAAGGCTGTGTGTTTACAACCCAGAATATTCAATCTCTCGACAACCTCCGCTGGTGCTTCCAAAATTTTATGCGAGGGTTCGTGGGTAGCACAAATGATCAACCCGACTTCATCAGCTAGTTCCCTTATCACCTGTGGATCTTGAACACCAACACCAGAAACCTGAATCGCTGGATACCCAATTTCTTTTACTTTTTTTAGCGTGGTTCTGAGAGAGGTTACATCCTGACAATGATCTCGCAGAGTATACAGGGTCAGAGCAATTTGTTCTGGACGCATGGCTTTGGGACCTCAAGGGGTTGATTGAATTTTGGGGAAACCGACCTCTGGCTGTCTAAAATTTATCAGTATGATCGTGTTTCACAGAGTATGATTAAGGTATCTGTGAACTGAGAAAATTTTCCAAGAGTCAATCGGTACTGATCGAACTTTCATGAAGCAACTACGTGGGTTCAGCAAGTAGTGCTTTTTCATCCTCAGGTCCGATCCAAGTGAAGGGATTGAACGCAACTTCCCACAGATATCCATCCAAATCCCTAAAGTAACCGCTATAGCCTCCCCAAGATGCTGGTTGCGGCTTCTTCACAGGGAAAGCGCCTGCAGCCACAGCATCAGAAAAGATCTGATCTACCTCTTTCTCAGTCGAAACATTATGGGATAAGGTAAATCCTCCAAAACCAGTTCCGGATGAATCAACTCCAGCATCTCTTGCGAGAGCATCCCTGTTGTAGAGAGCTAACCAAGTTCCATTCAAAGTGAAAAAGGCGATATCTGGAGAGGACTTTTTTCTGGGAAATCCCAAGCCTTGCTCGTAAAAGTTGGTTGCCACTTCAAGGTTTTGGACTCCTAGAGTGATCATACTGATACGAGGAGACATCAGATTTCCGTCATGCGTTTAAAAGATAATTTCATAAGAAATATTCTGTAGGTGGTGAATTGTCCTGCCAGTGTGGGGCAGTGATGTTGCCGGAAACAAAATAAGACATTTTGGAGTAGTTGGGACTCAAGGGGACAACGTCTTGTGGCGCATAGCGAATCGTCAGTCCACACCTGCGACGTGATGACTGGTTTTTGGGCGAGCCATGCACCAGCAGTGAGGAGTGAAGCGAGAACTCCCCAGCTTTGAGGTTGTTTGAAAATGGTTTTTCAAACACCGAAATATCTTCAATTTGCTGATTTAGCACAGATTCTTCTGAACTTTCTTTCCAAGGAATATGCCCCACTTTGTGACTTCCTGGAAGGAACTGCATTGCTCCGTTTTCTTCATCCGTGTCATCCAAAGCTAGCCATACGGTCACAGTCTTCGCAGGAGTGAGGCCCCAGTAAGAGGCATCTTGATGAAAAGAAACTGCTTTCCCATCACCGGGCAGTTTACAGAAATAGTGCGTAGCCCAAGCCACCACGTCATCTCCAAGCAAATCGCGAACACCCCGCAGCAGAGGTTCAGCATACATCGTCTCCCAAATTCCCCGGAGCTTTGTGTGGTAGCAATTCAAAGAGTATTGGAATGAAGGTTTTTTGTCCTCTCCTAGAAATTCTGCATCTCCTTTATGGGGTGCCTCAGAAAGCTGCGAAAGGAGCTTGTCAAAATACCTACGTTGTGAGCTGATTTCGTCTTTACTGAACCCTTGAAGAGGGCTTATAAAACCATTTTTATTAAATTCATTGATTTGCTCTTGTGAAAGAAATTTCGGTGACTTTAATTCGCAAGGATAAAATTTATAATCTTTTTCCATAATCTTCCTCTTCTATTAGTGTTGCGATGATAATTACCAGATACACATAATATTTTTTGATTCAACTTCATAATTCTTATGAATTAAAAGCCATCGAGAAATTTTTCTTCATAAATCCAAAAAGTTAAATCTAATTCTCAAAAATGATTCGACTCAAAGAAATCGCTGAAGTTTGTGGTGTAAATGTCTCAACCGTGTCTCGGGCTCTTAAAGACGATCCCAGAGTTAAAGCCGACACCCGGAAGAAAATTCATGCCACGGCAAGTCGCATGGGCTACACCCCCAATTGGGCTGCACAATCGCTCAAAGGAGGTAAGACCAATACCATTTGGTTTTTGATTGCCGATCTCTTCAACCCCTTAACTGCCCAACTGGCCACCCATTGCAGTCATGAACTAGCACAAGCTGGATTTGATTTATCCGTCATCCTCTATCACAACGACCAGGATCGCTATGAGCACCTCCTCCGCAGACTACATTTTGGAATTACAGATGGAGCTTTGGTGGTTGGTTCGCACAACTTCAACTCTTTCAAAAAACGTGGCGAATTGATCGATGATCTCCAACGAAGATCCTTCCCAGCAATTTTCCTCGATCGATTTGAACGAGAGACTAAGTTGCCAATCGTGACCACAAATCACTTTGCAGCGATCTCAGCACTTCTTGAAAATCTTCTCCTCCAATCTCCTGATCTTGTTGTGGATTTATTTTCACCAACTCAAAACATGGTAGAATATTCTCGCCATCAAGCTCTTTTGAACTTATTGAAAGTTAAACATCCATCTCATCAATCGTTGTTTGGCAATACCAACAACCAAATTTTGCCTGGGAAAAAGGTCGCGATCTTAGCAAGTAGTGAAGTTCGTGTTAAGAAATTCCTCGAGAAAAGGTCTCAAGAACTGGAAAATCGGGAACTGCTTGTCGGCGTCTTTGATCAGTGGTTGGGAACCACAATGCCATTTATAGAGGTTTTTGTTTGCCAACAAGATTTCAAAAAAATGGCACATGAGGCTTGCTCCCTGTTAATTTCCAAAATAGAAAATCCTAGTTTCGAGATCCCAACCAATACTCGAATACAACATAAATCTCTACTTAAGCTTTTCTGATAAACTGATAATTTTTTCTTGACAAATTTCTTACGAGTTCATAATGTTCGTCATTATTTTAATGCAAACGTTTGCAAAATGAAAGGGGCAATTTGATTCTAGAAATCCAAAGGAAGCTTTACCGCACTAAAGTTCAGCAGTTTATGGATCGTCTGGAACAGAGGATTCTTGCAGACCATGTAGTCCTGGAGGGTCGTTTCGCCAGGAGTAAGGATCCCGTCCCCTTTCAACAGCGCCTAGACTTGGAGTATCAAGCTATCAGCGAAGGAGCGGAGTGGGGCCAAACCTGGGACAGTGCCTGGTTTCACCTGGTTGGGAAGATCCCTGAGCATTGGGCAACCGATGAAGTGGTTGCCCACCTGGATTTCAATGGAGAAGCCCTCGTCTTTTCACCGGAAGGGATTCCGCTGCAAGGACTCACGAATGGAAGTGTCTTTGGCAGAATCACACGACATAACTTTCGACTGGCAGCACCAGTTCTGAAGAATCCCCAAATAGAACTTTGGGTAGAGGCCGCCGCAAATTCAATCATGGGCATCCATCGACCTCGTGATCCTGAGCGTGGTAGAAACACCATCGAAGCTACCGGTAATCAAGTGGCTTCAACGGCTGCTACTCTCCGGCCTGGAGATACAATCAGTCGGCATGGCAGTTACCGAGGAATTGTCAACCGGATGAGGCTCGCTCGATTCAAGCGTGATCTCTATGATTTCTGGCTGGATATGGAGGTGTTGAATGGACTGTTGGACTCTGTGCCTGACAGCAGTACACGTTATGCTCGAATCTTAGAAGGATTGGTCAAGGTTACCAATATCTTCAAGGATGCTGAAGCAAACCTCGGCCAGTGCCGGGAAATGTTGCAGCCTCTACTACAACAATCTGCCAATGCGAGTGCCCCCACCATCAATGCTGTAGGACATGCCCATATCGATACTGGTTGGCTTTGGCCGGTTCGGGAAACAATCCGAAAATCTGCCCGTACCTTTGCCAGCCAATTGGATTTGATGGAAAGATACCCCGAATATGTTTTTGGAGCTTCCCAGCCACAACACTATCAATTTGTCAAAGACCACTACCCTGAACTTTATGAGAAAATTCGTGAAGCTGTTGCTGGGGGTCGCTGGGAACTTCAGGGTGGGATGTGGATCGAACCAGACTGTAACCTGATCAGTGGTGAATCCATGGTTCGCCAGATTCTTCATGGTAAGAACTTCTTCATGGATGAGTTTGGGGTAGATGTGAATAACTGTTGGATCCCAGACGTTTTTGGCTATTCCGCATCGATGCCTCAAATTCTCAAGTTGGGTGGCTTGGAACACTTCCTCACACAAAAGATGAGCTGGAGCCAGTTCAATCGTTTCCCCTACTCAACCTTCCGATGGCGTGGAATTGATGGAACAGAGATTTTAACACACTTCCCTCCTGAGAATACCTATAATAGTGAGTTAGACACTGAATTTCTCCTTCCTGCCCAAAAAGGATTCAAGGAAAAAGATAGGCTCAATGAATTTATTTCACTTTTTGGCGTTGGTGATGGTGGTGGTGGACCTAAGCCAGAGAATATTGAACTTGGTAGGCGAATGTCCAACCTTGAAAATTCACCGAGAGTTCATTTTGACACTGCAAAAGACTTTTTTGATAGGCTAGATAAACACAAGGATGATTTAGAAACTTGGGTCGGAGAACTTTATCTTGAACTTCATAGAGGTACTCTTACAACTCATGGACTAGTTAAAAAACAAAATCGTAAGCTAGAATGGAAGCTACGTTCTGTAGAAATGTTATTTTCTTGTTTGCCTGCTGAAAGTTACCCAATTGAGGAATTGGACAGATTATGGAAAATATTACTGATAAACCAGTTTCATGATATCATACCTGGATCCAGTATCAATCTGGTTTATCAAACTACTCATGCTGAATACGAACAGATTCAAGATGGATGTGATCAATTATTGAAGGAATGTTCACAGAAATTGTTTCAAGAAGATTCCGATTCATTTGTATTG
>CAJXNF010000211.1 GCA_913056375.1 uncultured Pseudomonadota bacterium
AAGCATCCGTAAGCAATGCCTCTAACGGGGTTGCAAAAACGGAAGGCGAACGCTCACTCTGGGGGCGGTTAGCCAACTGGGGACCCTACCAGACGCTGATGTCAATTGTCACTCTTTCTCCCCGCAGACAGTTTTTCATACTGGCCGCTTTCCCAATCCTTTGGTTACTTACGCAGCACCTAGGCCCAATGCTTCAGATGCTGCATGTGTCTTTCCTAGATGCTTATCCTGTAGCTCCTGATGTTGCTCAGGAGTTTTCCATGGAGAGCTATTTAAAGTTTTTTGGAGACCGCATTTTCTGGATGCCCCTTTTCCGAACTTTAATTTTCGCGGCTGTTTTCACTTTATCTACTCTACTTATCACCTACCCAGTTGCATATTTTCTGGCGCGTCATGTAAGCCGGAAGAATCAAATGCTGATGTTATTAATTTTATTGATTCCATTTTGGGTGGGAGAGATTGTTCGTACCTATGCGATCATGATTTTGCTTGGAAATACTGGTGCTCTGAATCTTGCCCTGAAGTGGCTGGGGTTGATAGATAGACCCATCCCATTTATGTACACGAGCTTTTCCATGGGGCTTGGGATTGTGTACTTGACAGCGCTTTACATGCTGTTGCCACTATATTCAGCACTTGAAAAACTACCAAAAAGTTACAGCGAAGCAGCAGCTGACCTGGGGGCTGGAGCTTGGACGAGGTTTCGCAGAGTGACTTTGCCACTCACCATCGAGGGAATCTCCTCAGGTTGTACGCTTGTATTTCTGATTTCAACTGGTTTTTATGCCACCCCAGTACTTTTGGGAGGTCCATCAACAACTGTCTTTGCGGAAACCATTGCAGGTTTTTTCCATGTGGCAGGTGACGAGTGGCCTACGGGAGCGGCCTTCGCTGTGATCATGTTTCTGGTAGCTTTGCTCATTACAGGCGTTTTCCAAAGACTTATGAAATCTTTAAGAAAAGGAGGTTCTTCGTGAGTCGCGGTAAACGCATCGCCTTGGCATGTATCTCTTGGGCATTCGTTCGCTACGTCTTCGTGCCGTTGATCCTGATGATCTTGATGGGATTCAAGGAAAGTAAATTCATTGGTTTCCCAATTCGTTCCTGGACATTGGACTGGTACACTAGAATTTTTTCGGATGCAGAGGTGCTTCACACCTTTGGTTATTCGGTGATCATTGCTGTTCTGTCCACACTGATTTCGGTAGCGGTAGGTACTTGGATCGCTGTACTTCTGGAGGGTCGAAAATTCTGGGGCAGGGCGTTTACCTTTGGGATGATGGTTCTACCTGCACTTGTGCCTGGAATCATCTCGGCGATCGCCTTTAGGATCTATGCTCGTTGGTTGGAAATTGAACCTGGAATGGGAGCAATTATCTGGTCACACGCCGTTCACAATGTACCCTTTGTGTCACTGGTTGTGATGGCTCGGCTCTCTACATTGCCAAAGAGCCAGATCGAAGCAGCTCGTGATCTTGGTGCAGACCCACTGATCGCATTCCTGCGAATCACTTTGCCCTATTTGGTTCCAGCCATTTTAGGAGCAAGTGTATTTTGCCTATTACTGAGCTTCGATGATTTTGTCCGGTCTTTCTTTCTTGGAGGGTATGAACCTACGCTCCCCGTATTGATTTTTGCAATGCTGCGTTCGGGAATGTCCCCAGAAATCAATGCGATCTCTACAGTAGCCCTAGTATTGACTGCAGCCATAGGCATTTGGGCGGAGCGGTTTACTCGCAAGGCGAAAAAAGGCTTAACATGACCTCACAGGCACTTGTGAAAATAGATGGAGTATCAAAGCGGTTTGGTAGTGCCATTGCCTTAGAACACTTGTCGCTGGAGATTAAGGAGGGGGAATTCGTAACTTTCTTGGGACCCTCGGGTTGTGGAAAATCAACTACTCTTCGAATTTTAGGTGGGTTTGAGCGACCAGATACGGGCAGAGTTATCCTCAATGGTGAGGATGTTACTGACCAACCTCCCGAAAGACGCCATGTAAACATGGTCTTTCAGGATTATGCCTTGTTCCCTCACATGACTGTCCGACAAAACATCTCCTTCTCTTTGGAGTTAAAAGGCATGGGGAAGGTGGCGATTAAAGAGCAACTGGATGAGATCATGTCATTTTTGGAGCTGAAAGATTATGGAGATCGCTATCCAGGCCAATTGTCTGGTGGGCAGCGACAAAGAGTTGCGCTGGCTCGAGCTCTAGCCCCGGAACCAGCACTACTGCTGCTTGATGAACCCTTGGCAGCATTGGATGCCAAGCTACGAGGCCAGGTTCAACGTGAATTGAAATCCATACAGCGTCAGACCAACAAGACTTTCTGCTTTGTTACACATGATCAGGATGAAGCCCTCACCATGTCCGATAGAATTATCGTGATGAACATGGGGAAAGTCGAACAGGATGGTTCACCAGAAGAATTATATTTCAAACCAGCTAGCCGCTTCGTAGCAGATTTTATAGGGGAAACTAATTTTCTGAGCGGGAGAGTGCTCAGTCATGAAAATGGTTTAGTTATAATGGAGTGGTTTGGATACACATTTCAGGGTTACTCCACCGGAAATAGAACAACAAATGACTCTCAAATCACAGCCTCCGTCAGACTAGAGAGATTGGAATTTCATCAACGGTGCCCTGATCGGGTGAATCAAGTCAGAGGGAAATTGGTAAATAGAATCTTCCTGGGCAGTCGGATGCTTGTTGATTTTCATGTTGATGGGACTCCAAATGAAAAATTGCGTGCCTTTGTAGATCCAGATCTAGGAAACTCCATTGGTGAAAACTTGATCTGGGCTACATGGAAGCCAGAGAGTATGGCTATCTTAAAAGACTAGGTGTGGTTCTGATGAAAGAATTAGCGTTGAAATGAAAAAAATTGTTACTTGAAATCTGTCTCTCACCCAAAAATTCCTGCCCCTTACTTGATTCATTCATAACTCCTCACTTGAATAATCTCCGTTAGGCCCCCTAATGATGACTGGTCAAATAAAATGATCATTAAATAAAAATTTGTCATTCTTTCCAAAATTTTTTTGTAGTCAACTAGTGACTGAACACGCAAAGAATAAATCTACAATTTACTGCTACTGGCTGATGAGCCTCTACGGTGTTTCAATTGTCATGATTGGGACTCTGGTTCCCGAACTCCTGCAATACTTTGAGGTGTCCCTCAGTGACATTGGATTTTTGATGACGATTCAATGTTTTGGAGGGATTTTAGCTTTGTTTTTGGGCAGCCGCTTTGCTGAGAAAGTGAAAAAGTCATTGATCATTCCCATCGCCTTTGGATCCCTAGGGTTGGGCCTTTTGGTTGTCGGGTATTCAGCATCATTCCTAGTATTACAGACCGCTTTCTTTCTAACGGGATTCTTTATTCGCATCACAGATATTTTTTTGAATGCTTTTGTGGGTCAAATACACCAGGAAAACAGTGGAATCTATTTGAATCGTCTACATATGTTTTTCAGTATTGGTGCGTTTACAGGTCCATTCTATTCTGGAATGCTGATCAAACTAGATTTTCATTGGCAGCAAATCTATTCAATCATTGGAATTCTTTTCGTTGTATCTGCATTGCTAGGATGCTGGTTCATTTTGCCCATTGGGAAGATGCATCAGACACAGTCGCCAATGAACAGAGCTCCCTTACATTTCTTAGAAATAATCCAAGATCCCAAGATTTGGATTCTTGGTGCTACTCTCTTGTTCTACTCCTTCCATCAGCTATCCGTCACAGTTTGGTTGCCTTACTACATGGAGGACTCGTTAGGAGCCTCCAAGGAGATGGCGAATCTCGCTATTTCCCTATTCTGGTTTGGCATCATCCTAGGGAGGTTTTTCGTTTCCATCATTGTGAAAAACCAGGATCCAGCGAGACTGCTTTCTTTCGGAGCTTTTGTAGGTGCGTTTTTGTTAGTGGTTGGTATTTATTCTAGAGACATATACTTAACTACAAGTGCCTATTTCATAGTTGGTTTGTTGACAGGTGCGGTGATTCCGTTAGCATTTACAATCTGCTATAAAATTTTTCCAGAAGTGATCGCCCTAGCAACTACCTTTTTGTCAATTTTCCTCCTCTCTGGACAAATGGTCGGACCCTGGCTATTGGGTGTCAGCGCAGAGATGTTCTCAATCAACAATGCTATCTTCTTAACAGTGATTACGTTGTTTGGCTGTACGGTTGTGTGGAAGTTGGTGAGCCCTCCAATTGCTAGTATCCCCACCAAGCCCGCCTTGCGCTGAAGAACTTCAGACACCGTGAATGTGATTTGGAAAACCTTCCTTGAATATTCTCATCTCAGCGAATTTCTTAGCTAGCTCATTAAGTTCCTGATTCTACCTTTTAAAACTCACCTAACTGACCTGTAAAAAGGATTACTTCCAACACTAACTCACCTCAACTCATGGCTCTCTCTGCATGGAAATCAAGTTGGTATGAATTTTTCAGCAGTATTTGACGATGATGGTGTTTTACTGAGAGAGTACACACTGATTTTGTTGATGATTCATAATTTCAGGAGGGAATATGAGCCCAAATAATGATGGAAGAAATGTTTTTTTATGGATGGTCTTTATGGGATTTATCTTTGTCTCCTTGGTTGTCCTAGAAAGAGTGATGGAGGTTCCCCAAATTTGATGAGGATAGGGTTGGAATGGCGTTGATATAGAGCATCTGGGGTTGCATTGGATTACAAAACTTGACTTTCCTAAGAAAGTACATGCTTTCTTGTTCACTGATCTTTGCCATTCTCAATACCTATTCCTATGCTTTGGGGACCCCTACATGAACGAAGGTAGAAATTTCTTTATTTGGCTTATTTTTATGGTCCTCATTTTTATTGCACTTGGTCTCCTCGAAACCTTTCTGGAGGTTCCGGATATTGGATATCGAGTTGAGCAAGGAGACTTGATTTCCTGACAATAGAAGCTTTCATCAAAAAGCGCTTCTAAATCTTCCGCCAGGTCCGCTCGTCCAGGTGTTTCATAAATTCTAGGAACCCAACATGAAGAAAAATTCAGTCGTCAAAATACTGGTTCTTGGAACAGGTCTTTGCCTTTTGGCTATGCCTGTTTTGGGATTTAAAGAGGAAGATCTGGAAAAATTAAGGCGGACCAATGAATGTATTCGTTGTGATTTGAGTGGTGCTGATTTGAGATCTGCGAAGCTGAGTCGGGCTAATCTAAGATCATCGAATCTTTCAGGGGCGAATTTGCGAGGAGCTGCCCTAAATGAGGTGAATTTAAGCTTGGCAAATTTGAGTGAAGCAGAGTTGGTTGGCTCAAATCTACGGCGATCTAACCTTCATAAAGCAAATTTAAGTGCATCTGATTTGAGCGCTGCGGACTTGTCTGCGGCAGATTTCCGTGAAGTTGATCTTACAGGAGCAAATCTACGTGGATCAGATTCACGAGCAACTGATTTTTGGAAGGCGAATTTCAAGGAGGCGAACATACGAAGCGCCGACATGCGTGAAGCAAATCTTTTTGGAACGGATTTTAATCTGGCTGACATTCGTGGGGCAAATCTCAACTATGCCGATTTAGAAAATGCGAACTTGGCTGGTGCGGATATGAGAGAAGCGCGAATGCTGGATGCTAGATTTTGTAATACCAAAATGCCGAACCAAGAGATGCATCATTCCGGTTGTTGAATTAATCCCTTTCAAT
>CAJXNF010000212.1 GCA_913056375.1 uncultured Pseudomonadota bacterium
AAGCTCAAGCATGGCTGATCTACGCGCTCGCTGGATTGAGCCTGAAGCTCCTATCCAAAGAGGTGGGTCTGATCAGCTTGGGCCATTCAGCTTGGCTGGCAATTGGTGCTTATGGTAGTGCGCTGACACTCCAAGTTGGTGGAGCATGGTGGCTTTCCCTATTGATTGGGGTCTCTCTTGGTGCAATGAGTGGCTGGTTACTGGGCTGGACTACGGAACGACTACAGGGCACTAGTCTGACGGTTTCGACGCTGGTTGCCGCCTTGTTGATTCAAGAGTTGTTGCTACTCGCAGAGAATTGGACCGGTGGATACAGTGGCATCTCTGTCGATACGCCTGAATTTCTGAAGAGCAGTACAGACCAACATTGGGGTTACTGGATGAGTTTGCTGGCTCTAGCAGGAGCTTGGCTCTGCTGGCAGCAATTGAAAGACAGTACAATTGGCCGTTGTTGGCGAGCTAGTAAGGATAGCTCACAAGCAATGTGCCTAGGAATTAATCCACAACGGGCCCGACAGCAAGCATTAGTCTGGAGCGGAGGCATCGCAGCCCTCTCGGGAATTTTACTGGCTTGGCAGCTTCAGTATTTGTCTCCTGAAGCCTTCCCATTGACACTCTCGCTCGAGATTTTGCTTATTGGTTTGTTGGGCTCCAGCAATCTATTGGGCCTACTCTGTGGAGCAGCTCTGGTCCGCTTTCTGCCTCAACTACTTGCACTGATTCGTATGAACCTCCCCCCTTCCTGGCAAGACTTACCCGGGCTAGAGCCCTTAGTTTTTGGTCTGATCCTAATTTACTGGATCTGGCAAAAACGCTGAGAGTTCCCTTTAGTTCTTCAGTTGCTTGCGCATCCGCTTGAGTGTTTCTCTTGCGGACTCACGATTTTGTCGATCTAAAACCATTCCCTGCCACTGTAGCCACTCCCACATTGGACGTAACTCCGCATGACCAATTGGAATTCGGTGGTTGTTGACCTCTTGAACATAGCGTCTCACCAAAAGCGGAACGGGGACTTCATCCGCAAAGGCTTTGGCTCTTCGAACTGGTTGCCAAATTGGAGCTTCCTTTTTTTCTTTTTTGGGAAGGGCTGCCTTTGGAGGAGGAGTTTTTACTGAAGTTGTTTCAACTGTAGGCGCTGTTGTTGGAATAGGTAAACTCCCCTGCAAATCATCTGTCCGCTCCGGGGGTTTAGTGCGTTGGACAGGTGGACTGGTTGATGGCTGATTTACGACTGGATTCAACGAAGCTTGAAGAGAAGAAGCCTGTCCAAGAAAGAGTTGTAGTAATTGGTTTTTTTCAGTACAGGCGGTCTGAAGTTGGCGACGTAGTTCTGTAATTTCTGATCGTAGACTGTCGATGTATTCTCTGGTCAAGGAATCTTGATCCAGCCGACGGCTTGTTGTTGGTGAGTTGGAAAGCGAGGCCAGGTTTTCTTTCATGGTAGTCTCGGTGAACGGTGGAATCCAATGTCTGCTATCAAGGGAATCCGATGTTGTACGATTCAATTCTGACGAGCCCGATCCTTGGTTCGTCAATGACTCAGTGAATGCGTTGCCAGATCAGGCATCCAAGTGGCGGCAAATCCAGATGTGCACTGGCATCTTGTCCTTGCCAAAGAGCTTCTTCAGCAACGATGGTTTCCTGTTGATTGAATCCCGAGCCTCCATATTCGGGAGCGTCTGAATCAAGTAATTTGCGGTAGGTTCCAACTTCTGGAAATCCTACCCGATAGTCAGTTCGAGGAACAGGAGTGAAGTTGTAAACAAATATTAGCGGGGATTCAACACTCTTTGCGCTGCGACGTAAGAATGAAAATACGCTGTGTTGAGTATCACTAAGATCAATCCACTCGAAACCCTGCCAATCTCGATCATTGCTGTAAAGTGCAGGGTGTTCTCTGTAAAACCAATTGAGCCTGCGAGAGAAGTTTTGCAATTGTTGATGGACAAGGTTGTCCAGCAGGTGCCAGTCCAGACTCTGTGCTTCCGACCATTCCCTCCATTGTCCGAACTCGCTCCCCATAAAGAGTAGTTTTTTTCCAGGATGTCCAAACTGATAACAAAGATACAGGCGGAGATGAGCGCGCTTCTGCCATTCATCCCCGGGCATTTTGTTCAGTAATGAACCTTTGCCATGAACGACTTCATCATGAGAAATCGCCTGTACAAAGTTTTCGGAAAAAGCATAAACCAGAGAAAAGCTGAGCCAGTGATGATGATACGGGCGATGTACCGGATTCAACTCCATGTAGCGAAGTGAATCATTCATCCAGCCCATGTTCCATTTGAAGTTGAAGCCCAATCCGCCATGGTAGGGTGGACGGGTAACCCCATCCCATGAGGTTGATTCTTCGGCGATGGAAAGAACATTCGGGAAGTAGTGGAAGAGTGTTTCGTGCAACTCCTGAAAAAAATCAATAGCCTCTAAATTTTCACGGCCTCCACTCGAATTGGGAATCCATTCCCCATGGGGTCGATCATAATCAAGGTACAACATCGAAGCAACAGCATCGACACGAATCCCGTCGATATGGTATTTTTCAAACCAAAATAGGGCATTACTGATCAGAAAATTTCGTACTTCGTGACGACCATAGTTGAAGAT
Organism: uncultured Pseudomonadota bacterium; assembly: GCA_913056375.1. Taxonomy (GTDB): domain Bacteria; phylum SAR324; class SAR324; order SAR324; family NAC60-12; genus JCVI-SCAAA005. The sequence goes on from CAJXNF010000212.1 coordinate 2,605, forward strand.
CAACGTGCCCCATTCCTTGTGCTCTCCCTTGCGTGGATCCTCATGTTCATAGAGTGTTGTTCCGTCGAATTGGGCCAGTCCGTGAGCATCCTTGGGAAAATGACCAGGCACCCAATCGATAATCACTCCCAATCCTTCTCTGTGACATCGATTGATGAAATACATCAGATCTTCTGGAGGGCCAAAGCGGGATGTTGGCGCAAAGTACCCAGTCACCTGGTAGCCCCATGAACCATCAAAGGGGTGCTCAGCTATAGGCAATAACTCCAAGTGAGTGTAGCCCATTCGCTTGGCATAGGGGATCAGGTCTTCGGCTAATTCCCGATAGCTCAGGAACCGATTTTCCTCTTCGGGTACACGCTTCCAGGAACCGAGGTGTACTTCGTAGATGTTCAGAGGTTGAGAGAGCCAGTCTGTTTGTTCGCGTTTTTCGAGCCAGCCTTCATCTTCCCAGTTAAATCCAGAAAACTCTTGAATACGTGATGCGGTTGATGGCCGAACCTCGGTGGCAAAGGCGAATGGATCACTCTTTAGCAGTAACTGATGTGACTGGCTGAGAAGTTCAAACTTATAGCACTGCCCGGATTGAGCTCCAGGCACAAAGAGTTCCCAGATTCCAGAACCACCCAAGACGTGAAGTAGGTGTCTTCTTCCATCCCAACCATTGAAGTCTCCAACCACACTGACTCGTCTAGCGTTCGGTGCCCATACTGCAAAGCGTACCCCGGCAATCCCTTCACGTTGCTCGACATGCGCTCCGAGTTTTTCATGGAGGAAGCGGTGTTTCCCCTGCCCAAACAGATATTGATCATAACTACTGATTGAAAGCTGAAAATAATATGGATCTAGTCGGCTGTGCTCTTGACCATCGGTATACTTGAAATGGAGTGTGTACGGAACGCTAGCAGTCTTCCCTTCACAAGTGCCTACAAATAAGCCTGCAGGGTGTTCTTGCTCCAACTTGAGATCAGGCAATCCAAATTCTTCTGGCCAACTCAGTAGACAGGAAACAGCATCAGGCTCCCAGGCTCGGATCAGCCAAGTCACTCCTGTTTTTGTGATCTCAGTATGAAATCCCAGCACAGACCTTGGTGCATGATGATCCAGCGCCAGCAGGGCCTGAAGTTCATGTTCCGCAAGTTGTTTGGGTAACATCAGCATTTTAAAGAAGGTTGGCAAAGCGTAAGAATTCGCTACGCTATGTCATCCAGCCAGCAAGCTCAAGAAGAGACTCAGAAGAAAATGAAGATCACCAGAGGATTATTGCAATGCGCTCTGCTTCGATAAAACGTGCTCCAGAAGAAGCTCCGGTTTGGCAGAAACTAAAACATCTGCCTGAAGCGCCGGGAGTTTATCAGTTTCGCAATGCATCCGGTGATTTGCTCTACATCGGTAAAGCCAAGGTTTTACGAAATCGGATTCGCTCCTACTTTCAAAAATCTACTGCACATAACCTGCGAATTCAGATCATGGTTTCGTTGGTTGCTGATGTGACTTGGATTCTAACGGACACCGAAGCAGAAGCCCTTCTGCTTGAAGAACAACTGATCAAACTTCACAAGCCACGCTATAACGTGGCCCTCAAGGATGACAAATCTTATCCCTACCTCAAGCTAAGCGTCCAGGAACACTACCCTCGTCTGAGCCTTGTGAGAGAGCGTCATGAGCGTAAAGCAGAATACTTTGGACCGTATCCTTCAGCCCAGGATGCCCGTCATATGATGCGAGTAGCGCTGCGCTATTTCCCGTTGAGAACCAGCAAAATGGAACTGGATGGAAGCAAGGTCTTTCGTCCCTGTCTCAACTTCCAACTGAAACGCTGTCTAGCTCCCTGTCGTGGAAATGTGGCTGTTGATGAATATGGCAAATTGGTGCGCCAGGTACGGCTGTTCCTGAAGGGTCGTGACCAGGAACTATTGCAGGATCTCGAAAGGCGCATGCAAATCGCCTCAGAAACGCTGGAATTTGAACAAGCCGCCCAACTACGTGACCAAATTCAATCACTGCAACGCATCTTTACTCGACAGACGGTAATGTCACCAGATGGAGAGGATCGAGATGTTTTCAATCTCTACCGAGAAGCTGGAACTGCTGGTGTTCAGGTACTCTTCATTCGCAATGGACGCTTGTTGGGCTCAGACTTTTTCTTCTTTGATACGAGTGAACAAGCCTCGGATGCAAATTTACTTGGACAGGCCATCAATCGGCTCTATACCAGTGAAATGACTGGTATCCCTCGCCAGGTATTGCTGCCCTTTGAGTATCCTGAAGAAGAAATATTGGGAGATGCTTTGTCTGAGCAAGCTGGTCACAGGGTTCAATTAATGGTTCCCAAACGTGGTCATAAAAAAGAATTGGTGAGCCTAGCTTTTCAAAACGCTCGAGCGAATCTGGAGGAACAGAGAAGGCGAGTCGTTAAAGACAGCGAGATTCTCAGGCAAGTTCAGAATTTTAGTGACACTTTGCTCGCGCGCTGCAGCCAATTCTACCAGCAAAGCTTCTTCATCTGCACTTGGCTGGCTAACATAGATAAAATCTTGATGCGGACACAAACTTTTATGCTGAACCAATTCTGGGACGGAAATTTCAACATCTACAGTACCGCAAATTTCCTGATATTTTTCCCATTTTTTGGGGTCCACCTCATAAGGCGGTGTTGCGGTTAAAGAGATAATCGACTGGACATCAAAAACTTGATGCAAGGCTTCAACATCCTTTGCCCATGAGCCAGTTAGGTGATGGCATTCATCTAGAACCAGTGTAATAGGAGGGCCTATATCTGATTTGGATTTTTTATCTTTTTTCGGTTCTGCTTGGTTCTACCGTAACTGAAACTGTAACAAGTGTAACACCCATTGAAACGTAGCTTCTGGCCTATTAGATAGAGAGGAAAGAGAAATTGGGTACATAACTCAGAATCAATGAAATGAACCTATGTAATGCAGTTGCGGTTTTGATTTTGGCAATATACTCATTTCATAAAAAATAATGATCTATAAATTATTGTTTCAAGCCTCTCTAGACGTATACTTATTTTCATTTGCTTCTTCTTTATTGTGACTTCT
>CAJXNF010000213.1 GCA_913056375.1 uncultured Pseudomonadota bacterium
GTGGCTTCCATCGATACCTCCGGCATTCGTTATCCGGTTGTGGTTCGCTTCGAGCAGGTGAACTACAACGGCATCTCAGGTTCCGAGGGCGGCATCAACACAAACAACTTTGCCGAGTCGGAACTCGAACCGGCCTGAGTCCGTTGCCGGAACTTCCGGAAGTAGAGACGGTTCGCCGGGGACTGGCGAGCCGTCTTCAGTCGTTTGTCATTCACGACGTTGAAGTTCTCCGTGATCGGGCAGTCGCCAGTCCTGGGGGACCCCATGCTCTGTGCCTTGGTCTGCAAGGGCAGAAAGTTGGCGAGTGGAGCCGTCGAGGGAAATACCTCATGGCGCAACTGCACGAGCCGCAAACGGGAACCCGCAACGGGGTATGGGGCGTTCATTTGCGAATGACTGGTCAGTTCCAATGGCATCCAACACAAACGGATCCTTGCCGTCACACACGGGTTCGCCTCTGGAATGAACAGGGCCATGAACTGCGCTTTGTGGATATGCGCAGCTTTGGAGAGATGTGGTTTGTACCCCAGAACGTATCGATCGACTCTGTCATCACAGGCCTCCAACGATTGGGTCCCGAACCCTTCAGTGAAGAGTTCAACGCAACGTATCTGCAACAAAAACTGAAAGGATCAACCCGAACAATCAAGGCGGCTCTTCTAGATCAAGCGGTCGTTGCCGGGGCAGGCAACATCTATGCCGACGAAAGCCTTTTTGCATCAGGCATCGCACCGCATCGCAAAGCTGGCGAACTCAGGCTTGCTGAGCTCGAGCGCCTATGCAACAGACTCGTGCATGTTCTTGAAATCAGCATCGGAGCCGGAGGCACCACCTTCAGCGATTTTCGCGACCTCGAGGGTGTGAATGGCAACTATGGAGGCCAGGCGTCGGTCTATCGGCGCACAGGTCAACCGTGCTTAGTTTGTGGCAACCCAATTGAACGCAAGCGTCTGGGGGGGCGCAGCAGCCATTGGTGCTCTGAATGCCAGAGTTGAGCCATGCGAAAAGACGATCACAAGCAACAATTAATCAAAACCATTCGCGACCTGCACAACCGCGGGTGGTGTGACGGAACCGGCGGCAACTTCAGTGTTGTGTATGAACAGGATCCGTTGAGACTCTTGATGGCACCCAGCGGCGTGGACAAGGGATCTCTAGAGGCAACGGATCTGATTGAAGTCAATGCCTACGGTGAAGTGATCGGTGGCGAAGGAAAGGCCAGTGCAGAAACATTAATGCATCTGCAAATCATCAAACAGTGCTCTGCGGGAGCAGTTCTTCACACCCATTCATTCAACGGAACGTTTCTTTCCAGACTTCATCAGACAGAAGGCCACTTGACACTGAGTGGATGGGAGATGCTCAAGGGACTGGCAGGCATCAGCACCCATGACGCAACGGTTGAGCTACCCATTATCAAAAACGACCAGGATTTAAAATGCCTAAGCGCAGAAGCAAGCCAATATTTAGAGGACGCACCTTCTGGCCTGTCGGTAGCAGGACATGGCCTATATGCATGGGGTGATGATCTTTTTCAAGCCAAACGGCATACTGAAATCATTGAATTCCTCCTCGAAATGTCGTGGAGACAAACCCTGATCAACGAAATGCTGTGATTGAGGCCATTGTTCTTGATATTGAAGGGACGACATGCCCTGTCAATTTTGTATCCCAGACTCTGTTCCCCTTTGCCCGGCGCCAACTCACACAGGTAATCTGCGAAGAAAATCGAAAAGCCAGTGTTTCGGCTGCAATCCAAGAAGCCATCAACGAATGGGAAAAAGACACCGATCCCACGAGCCAAGCCCTTTTGCTCCAGGCAACCAATCAGAACCCTCCTTCCGCAGAAGAAGTTGTTCGTTACTTTGAACACCTCATTGAATGTGATCGAAAATCAACAGCTCTTAAGGAGCTACAGGGAATCATTTGGGAGCAAGGCTATGCATCTGGCGAACTGAAATCCCCGTTGTACCCTGACGTGATTCCAGCTCTAGATACGTGGAAACAAAAAGGCATCACCCTTGCTGTTTACTCATCAGGTAGCGTCAAGGCACAACAACTGCTGTATTCTCATACAACCCATGGAAACATAACTGATCGATTCAGCTTCTGGTTCGACACCAGAACAGGACCAAAACTAGAAGAAGATAGCTACAATATTATCAGCCAAATTATTGGCATAAAACCAACATCAATTCTCTTTATAAGTGATCATCCTGGAGAATGCGATGCAGCCCTCGCCTCAGGAATGGAGACCAGATTCTGCCTTCGCGAAGGCAATCCACACCGCAATGGTGGTCACCACCGAGTCATTCACAACCTCAAAGAAGCCGAGCCTAAACACGATGTAATTTAATCACTATTTAAACAACAAGCCAAGACAACACTCCATACGACGTGAAAATCCGAAGATCACATCACTACGCACTAGGCAATCCCCTACGTCAAACACATCAGACAATCATGATCGAGCAAGCCCAAAGGACAAATCACCAACCACAAACGAGACAATAACTTGATCAATAGCCAGCAACATACACAACAACCAAAACAATAAAAACCAGAATGCAAATGACTGAAAAGTTATTTCAATAACAAAATGCAAACCATTTGCATCACATTCATCATCGGCCAAACAAAGACCCAGCAAGGCCATAGGCCGGCCATAGCAAGTCAAATGAGTTGAAATGCAAAGGAAAAATTAAACCTCTTAGCGCCAGAGAAAGGTAAAATCCGAATGTTAGAAATTCAAAACAAGACTATGTGATTGCCGAAACACATTTAAAACACAATTCAAGATAAAATTACTTAAGCTTCAAACCTCTAGCGAAATGATGCTGGCAATTAGACGAAGGCTTCACGAATTTCAAGACAGTCCTGTCAACAACTTGATGGCCGGATTGGTCATGTCACTTGTTTTGATACCTGAAGCCATAGGATTTGCCAGTGTTGCAGGTTTTGCACCAGAGATTGGTCTTTATGGAGCAATATTCCTGACAATTGCGATCGCTATCACTGGGAGTCGCGTTGCAATGATCACGTCAGCATCAGGCTCAACAGCAGTACTAATGACTGGCCTGGCAGTGCATGGAAATACGCTGGCTAATAATAAAGGGATCATTCTTCTGCTAACGGCCAGCTTTTTTGCGGGTTGCCTTCAAATTCTATGGGGAATTTTGGGCGCTGGAAAATTAATGAAATTTGTTCCTAAACCAGTCGTTAGTGGCTTCGTCAATGCACTGGCACTCCTGATCATCCAAGCAGAGTTACCACAGCTAGGGTTTGATCAACTTCTTGGACTAGAAAGACATCAAGGCGTAGGCCTGCTTCCCACGGCAGCTCAACTACCAAGTATTTGGATACTGAGTGCAATAGGGATAGCAGTCGTTTATCTCGCGCCTCTACTTACTCGGCTCATACCTGCTCAATTAATTTCCATTGTTGTTATAACAATTATATCTACAATGCTTCAGCTTAAGATTCCAAAGGTTGGAGACTTGGGCTCACTCCCAGAGGGACTGCACTCACCGATGCTCCCTTGGATGATACCAAGTGATCAAATACTATCTACTTCCGAAATAGTAACGATCACCCTGCCCATTGCAATAGCAATCTCTCTTGTGGGACTACTAGAAACATTATTAACTGTGGATTATATCGACAAATTAACCGATAGCAGAACAAGTAAAAAGAATGAAGCAATAGGTCAAGGGGTCTCAAATATTATTTCGTCAATATTCGGCGGCATGGCTGGATGCGCATTGGTAGGTGAGTCAGTTATGAACAACAAAAATGGTGCCAATAGTAGATTATCTACTTTGTCAACAGGGATATTTATTCTCATCATTGTCGTTTATGGAAAGAACTTGCTATCAGAGATCCCACTTGCAGCAGTCGTGGCCGTGATGATCACGATCGCGCTAGAAACAGCAGATTCAGATAGTATTAAAAACATAGGAAAGAAACCAAGTATTGACACATTACTCATGGTGGCAACATTTCTAGCAAGCATGGCGACACATCCACATAACCTAGCCTTTGGTGTTGTGGTTGGCGTAGCGACATCAGAACTCTATGGATATTTCAGTCGCAGAAAAAATAGCTCAAAATCACGAGAGAAATGAGTGCAATTCCTACGAAAACCATCCTCAGATTAACTAAAAGTTATGGCGCAAAGTGGGCGATTCAAGACAGCAGGACATGCAAATACAAAAAGCGCTGTAATGTAGTATTGAATTCTTGATCTCAGCATGCATGATTATAGAATACTAGCGGATACTATCAATCAATTAAAAACTGACAATCAATATATTGAGCTCCAGTCTTCAAACGAAATTGAATTGATTGACAACTTTGAATATTACAGAGGCAAAAACCTATCGCAAAAACAGTATGTTGACATACTTGAACTAAGCAGCAACAAAGAAGCTTATTTAATGATACTGTTGCCTCACCTTATCGATTTCTGCCATTTTATTCATCAACAAACAAAACCTGATCAAAGAGTTTACTTCAAATCAAGAGATTGTTACTTCTTAAAGAAACTATTTGACGCAATCTATCCAGGAGAAAGAAAGACTGAATACATTTACATGTCCAGAAAGGCATGTTACACAAACAGTATTCATTACAAGGCGTATATCGATCACCTAGTAGCAGACACCACTAGTTTATGGGTCGACATCCAGGGTAGCGGAGACTCGCACGTTTATTATTTTAAAACGAATTATAATTACGTTCCACAATGCATATTTTTCAGACAAAATACATTGCAGCGTGCCAATGAGATGACAGCCAATTATGAGCCAAACGACTATGAAGAACTTAAAACTTTTAAGACTCACTGCTGGAGACTTTTTGAAAAAGACTTTTTCGATGACGGCACAGAAGAAGCATTTATTCTTGAGTCTCTGTGTAGAGCTCCACATGCTTCAGCAATTGATGTCGATCAAAACTTTCAACCCATATTCGAAAAAAAATATGACTTACTAGACAAAAATCTTCATGAATTAATGATAGCTTATGGCTTTATTTTGGACAACTACTGGCAAGATAGTCATTTTAAACTTAGAAGCTCACTCGCAGACATCAATCAAACTGATTTACATTCACAACAATGGAATGGTATTGCGGCTTTTGATATCGACGAAACAATCACTCACGATGATCATGGGGTCTTAGAAGAAGCCTTCAATGTCTGCAAAAAAGAGCAAATAAAAGTTATCTTTATCACTGCACGATGGGATCCATTCTATGAAAACCATAATGGAAAACTGGCGGAAATACTTCCTCGCTTTAAGGGCTTAACAAACCATCCCATAGATCTATGGTTCAACCCATTGTCACGCAAGGGCAATAATGAATTCAACGATATGTACAAGTCCAAACAATTAGACAAGGCAAGAGTTGAGCACAATCTCAAGCGAGAACAATGCATTCTGATCGATAATGTTAAATCAACAATCGATACGGCAAAAAAACATGGATTTGTCAATTCAGTCTGCGTTCCAAATCATGCCAAAGCAGGCATTACCAAAGATGCCTTGCAAATGATTAACATGATTATCTCAAGAAAATAAGCCACAAAAAAAGCCACCCCTATCGGGATGGCTTTCTTTGGATCACGTCCGTGATCAGAATGTTTTACCTGGCAT
>CAJXNF010000214.1 GCA_913056375.1 uncultured Pseudomonadota bacterium
GTCCAAACTTGATGTTCGAGATGAAAAGCCCAAACCTTTTTTAAAGGGTCGGCATCTCCTTCAGCTAGGGATGCGACCCGGTCCCCAAATGGGGAAGGTACTTGAAGAAGCCTTTGCGCTTCAGTTGGATGGAGCCATCATTAGCTTCGAAGAAGCCAAAGCTTGGGCCAGTCAACGCCTGAGTTCCTGAGTGGGCAACTGCAACCGTTTGATTTGCGGTAGGGGCTGCTTGCGACACTGCCAGAGCCAAATTAGACAGCGAACAGCAATACCTGCAGCTATTGGATAAGCATACCAGGGCGGATCACTGAGATAGGCCTGCCAGGTCCACCAGCCAGTTCCAACCAAAATGAGCAAAGGGAAGCAGACAGACCAATGCATCACCAGCCATCCTGAGTTTTCAAGGAGAATTCATGGGCAAGGAAAACACAACTCTCCCCTTCACCCGTTGGAGAGAGAAAGTAAAAGATTCAGAACGCAACTACAATCGCCAAAAGAATCAACAAGACCTAAAAGCAGAACTTGATGAATTGAACTCTGAAGTGGATACACCAAGTACCAGTTCTCCCACCAAGGATTCAGATGCCACTTTATGAATATTCTTGTGCAGACTGTGGAGAGGAATGCGAGGTGCTGCAAAAAATCCATGAGCCCAATCCACAAAGTTGCCCAAATTGTGGCAACCCAGGAATCCAACGGGTAGTTTCCAATTTTGGCACCAAGCTACCAGGGCTTGAGAGTCGTCAGGAACTACGCAAGCACTTGCACAGGTCTCAGCCACAAACCAATGGTGCAGCAGTCAGTCATCCCCATGGGCCTGCCTGTGGCCATAGTTCTGGTTTTTCACAACGCTTGAAGCAATACGAAAAACGGATGTAAACTCCCTTTTCCCGATAAGTCAAAATAGAAGATTCTCAGTAACTAACCTCAATATGCGGAGAGAACTGATGTCTCAGTCCTTTGCCTCTACCAACGACCTAAGTGAGAAAAACATCTCCTTTCCTGAAATTGGACCAGATCTCTACGCTTTCACCGCAGAAGGAGATCCAAATACGGGGGTGATCATTGGGGATGACAGTGTAATGATCATTGACACCCAAGCGACTCCTGTGATGGCGCAGCAAGTCATTGATCGCATTAGGCAGGTCACCGATAAACCCGTCAAGTATATCGTTCTCAGTCACTATCACGCTGTGCGGGTTCTCGGAGCACAAGCTTACGGGGCCTCAGAAGTTATCGCGTCTGCCAAGACTCATTCCATGATCCATGAGCGTGGTCAGGAAGATTGGGACAGCGAATACGGTCGATTCCCACGTCTCTTCAATGCCTACGAGAGTATCCCCGGGCTGACCTGGCCAACGATGACTTTCGAGAAAAAACTGACCGTTCATCTTGGCAAGCGAAGAGTAGAGTTGCATCACTTGGGTCGTTCCCATACAGCTGGCGACATCATCGCCTGGGTTCCGGATGCACAAGTGATGTTTTCTGGGGATGCTGTGGAATACCGATCCGCATGTTACTGTGGCGATGCGCATTTCATCGACTGGCAGAAGACTCTGGATCAAATCGCGAGTTTTGCACCATCTGCACTCGTACCTGGACGTGGAGACGCACTGCTAAATCCAGGGCAGGTCCAGGAGGCGATTGGACTTACTCGAGATTTTCTGGAATCAACCTTTTCTGCTGTAGCCCGAGTTGCCTTGCGGGGTGGTTCTCTCAAGGACGCTTTCGAAGCTTGTCGCGAATCCTGTGACGAAAAGTTCAAAACCTACGCAATCTACGAGCACTGTCTACCTTTCAATGTGGCTCGAGCTTACGACGAAGCCTTGGGGATTGACACCCCACGAATCTGGACAGCAGCACGAGACCAGGAGGTCTGGGCTCAGCTGCAGCTCTAAGCTCCACAATGTCCTCCCAACGCATTTACGAACAACCGCTCTATCCCTATCAACGTAATCGCGATCAAGATCGGAAGTCGCCCAACCGTCATCCTGTGGTGATCGTGGGTGCTGGTCCAGTTGGTTTGACAGCGGCCATTGATCTGGCCCTGCAAGGAATTCACTGTGTGGTAGTTGACGACAACGATTCGGTAAGTTGGGGCTCACGAGCGATTTGCTTTGCCAAGCGCTCTCTTGAGATCATGGAACGACTCGGCTGTGGTGAGCGTTTGTTGCAGAAAGGAGTGACCTGGAATCTCGGCAAGGTGCTCTTTGATCAACGCCTGATCTACCAATTCAACCTGCTGCCGGAAGCTCATCATAAGTATCCTGCGTTCATCAATATCCAACAGTATTGGGTGGAATGCTATCTGGTTGAACGTTGCCAAGAATTGAGTGAGTGGATTGAACTCCGTGGACGAAATCAAGTTCAACGACTCGAGCAGTTCAATGATCATGTGCTGTTGCGCCTGAAAACCCCAGATGGTGAATATACCTTGGAAGCAGATTGGGTAATCGCCTGTGACGGAGCAAATTCAACGGTTCGGGACCAACTGAAGCAAGACTTTGTAGGTCGGATCTTCGAAGATAACTTCTTGATTGCGGACGTGGTGATGGATGCAGAATTTCCAACCGAGCGAAGGTTCTGGTTCAACCCACCATTTAATCGAGGGCAGTCCGCCTTGCTTCACAAACAACCCGACAACGTCTGGAGGATTGACCTGCAACTCGGCTGGGAGATTGACAAGGAACAGGAGAAACAGCCAGAGCGGGTGATCCCACGTTTACAGGCAATGTTGGGCGATGAGATCAACTTTGAACTGGAGTGGGTTTCAATCTATACCTTCCGCTGTTGCCGAATGGAGAAATTTCGGCATGGTAGAATCCTTTTTGCAGGGGATAGTGCCCACCAAGTATCTCCCTTCGGAGCCCGTGGTGCCAATTCTGGGATGCAGGATGTAGATAACCTCTGCTGGAAGCTCAAACTTGTGCTGGATCAACAGGCCCCAGAGTCTTTACTGGACAGTTATGACAACGAACGCATCCAGGCAGCCGAGGAGAACATCCAACATTCCAGTCGTTCTACAGACTTCATCACCCCCAAGTCTGAAATCAGTCGAATTTTTCGGGATGCAGTGTTGAATCTTGCAGAACATCAGCCCTTTGCAAGACCCCTTGTCAACAGCGGACGCCTCTCTCAGCCCTGTAGCTACCTCAATTCGCCGATCAACACTGACGACGTCGATGATGATCTGCCCAGCGGTGTATGCCCTGGTTCCCCTTTGAGAGATGCTCCCACAGGTGATGGTTGGCTCTGTGAGCAAGCAGGCGGTTCTTTCCAGTTGCTCTGCTTTGACCAAGCCGATAAAGAAATTCATTCAGAGACAAGAAAAGTTGAGCATCTGTCACTGAACACAAAAAAGGACAGTTCTGGAGAGCTAGCACAACGCTATCTGGGGAAACAAAAGGAGGGATATTACTTGATTCGACCCGATCAACACATTGCCGCTCGTTGGACAAAATATGATCCAGCTATGATTCATCAAGCCCTGCAAAGAGCTTCTGGACAGACTGCGAGTGTGCAATGGAGAAATTGAATCTGAATCCAAATCTCTACTCAGCAGATGACTTCTACTCGGAGTTGTTAGCCATTCACGAGTCACGAAGCAAGGAAGAGAGCGACACCATCAACGCTCGCTTAATCTTAATCCTTGCCAATCATATTGGGGATCATGATGTGCTGAAGCAAGCCCTGCAACTTGCCTCCGAAACAACCTCCTAATCTCCAAGGAAGGGTTAGATATGGCAATTGCCGAGTTGAAGTATCTGCATGGTTTTGGGAACGAGTTCGAATCGGAAGCCGAGCCGGGAATACTTCCAATTGGACAGTTCAATCCCCAAAAGGTGGCCAAGGGGCTTTACACCGAACAGTTTAGTACTACCCCCTTCACGTCCCCTCGCACCAAGAATCGAAGGACCTGGTTCTACCGCATCCGACCCTCCTGTCAGCATTCCACTTTTCAGCCACTTTCCTCAAAACTTTTACGGAGTGGACCCATCTCAGATGTCCCTCCTACACCTAATCAATTGCGTTGGTCACCACTAGAAGTTCCAGAGGAACCAAAGGATTTCATCGATGGATTGACCACACTGGCCGCCAATGGCCAGGTTGGGTTGCAGGGCATCGCGGTTCATCTCTACTTGGCTAATCAGTCGATGCAGGGACGTTATTTTTACAATGCGGATGGTGAACTCCTGATTGTTCCTCAGTCTGGCAAGCTTCGGATCCATACCGAGTGTGGAATTTTGCAGGTCGTCCCAAGAGAAATCTGCGTGATTCCACGAGGAATGAAATTCAGAGTTGAATTGCTGGATGAAAAAGCACGGGGCTATATTTGTGAAAACTACGGGAGCCCATTGGAATTGCCAGAGCGTGGCCCAGTAGGGGCAAACGGCTTTGCCAATGATCGAGATTTTCAAACTCCAGTTGCAGCATTTGAGGATCGAGAAGGAGCCTGTCGGTTGCTCTGCAAATTCCAGGGGTCTCTATTCCAGAGCGGATTAGATCACTCTCCCTTGGACGTTGTAGCCTGGATTGGCAATTCGGTTCCTTACAAGTATGATTTGCAACGCTTCAACGTCATCAACACGGTCAGCTTTGATCACCCCGATCCTTCGATCTTCACGGTTTTGACCTCCCCTACGGACACTCCAGGTACAGCCAATGTGGATTTCGTAATCTTTCCACCCCGTTGGATGGTCGCTGAACACACTTTCCGTCCACCCTGGTATCACCGCAACTTGATGTCAGAATTCATGGGCTTAATTGAAGGAGTGTACGATGCCAAGGAGAAAGGCTTTCTGCCAGGAGGGGCGAGTCTGCACAACAGTTTCTCCGCTCATGGCCCCGAAGCTGAAGTTTTTGAGAAAGCCAGCTCAATGGAACTGAAACCACAACGCTATGAGAACACGCTAGCCTTCATGTTTGAATCACGCCTTGTGCTTCAACCTACTCAATTTGCTCTCGAGACCGAGGCACTACAGACGGACTACTCATAAAACTTTGCTCTAGGCGGGGTCTGGGTTTTCATTCCCCGACTACACACGCACTACACACGGCGTGAAAATCGCTTCTCCGTGGAGAAGTCGTAGATCAGCGTTTTCTCTACACCCGTCGTGCCTCGTGGGAACCAAGGGCAACAACTCAAAGTCGTGGGTTCTCTGGGAGGAACTGGAACACCTGCGGGTGTCGCCAGAGAGCGGTGCGGTCTCCATCTACAAGCGACAGGATCCGCACCTGACGCAGGCGACTGAAAAGCGCCCGTATCAAATCCACATCCCTGTCCCTGACACAAAGGGTGGGATCAGGAAGTCGCTGAAGACGCCAGACAGAGAGACCGCTATCTCCAAAGCAGAGGAGATGGTCTTGGAGGTCAAAGTCCAGTTGCGCCACGGCGGCAGCGTTGTCGCCCTGCCCGTTGAGGAACTCGTGAAACGCTTCCTCAAATACAAGGAGGCAAGGATCCGTGGTGAGTGGGACAGCAAGCAAGATGCTGGTCTGCGGTCCATTACCCAGGAGCGATACGGACTAATTGCAGGGAAGTTGCGGAATTACTTGGTTCCATTCCTTGGCGCAAAGACCGACGCCAGAGGCGTTCCCTTCTCCAAGTGGAAGCAATGGGAGGAGTGGCGCTACCTGCACAAC
>CAJXNF010000215.1 GCA_913056375.1 uncultured Pseudomonadota bacterium
TATTCTGGCAGGCCGCAATTATGGAGCGCATGGACTGAAACTCTTCTTCAAGGTTATCCTGCCGGGCTCCTTGCCATCAATTTTTTCAGGGATGCGAGTTGCTCTTGGAATGGCCCTGATCGTGATCATTGCAGTCGAATTTCTTCGAGCCGAGAAGGGGGTTGGCTACCTGATTTACTACAACTGGGAGATCCTGGCGCCAGAGAAGATGTATGCCGGTTTGATCACAGTCATGCTGATCGGCATCCTGACAACCCTGGTCTTGAAACTGCTGCAGTATCTGGCGCTTCCCTGGAAACGCCACTCTCTCTTCAAATGACTTGTTCCTCCAATTTTCCCCAGAGAGGCTTCGATGGAATCCTTTGACGTCATTGTCTGTGGGGGAGGTGCTGCAGGGATTGGCGCTGCTGTTGGAGCAGCCCAATCTGGGGCTAGGGTCGCCCTTTTGGAACGCTACGGCTTCTTGGGTGGAGCCGCGACCAATTCGCAGGTGTTGTCTTACTGCGGTTTCTATCAATGCGACGCACGAGGAGATCGTGCCATCGGGGGTGTTGGTTACCAGGTGCTGTTGGAACTGGCAAAGCTGGGGGAAGAGATACAACCACGCCGCTCCGAATTAACTGGGAACCGTATCATCTTACTGGATCCTGAGAAGCTGAAATATACCCTCGATCAACTCGTGCTTTCACATCGAGTAGAACTCTTTCTTCACACCACTGTTGTTGATGTGAAAAAGCAGGGGGATCATCTTGAGGCGATTGACCTGGTAGGTCTATTTCAGCAAAGATCACTCTCGGGAAGGGCCTTTGTTGATGCGACCGGCAATGGCCAGCTTGCCAGATTTACGGGCCTCCCTTGCAGCCTAAATCTACAGGAACAGACTCTCCAGTCCATGTCACTTCCCATTCGACTGGGAGGTCTCGCCAAGGATCTGACGATTGATCGAGAGGCCATCAAAATGGCTGTGGAGTTATACAATCGGCGAGCGGTTTATCAGATCCCCCGTCAGGATGGTGGAGTTTTTATGAGGGTTCCTAATTCCAATGACTGGCTCTGGATGATTGTCGATCTTGGACTAGATGATGTTCAGGAAGAGTTAGTCACAAAGGCAGAGTGGATGGGACGCAAGATCGCACATGACTGCGTGGAAGTTCTACGTGCTGAAGTAGGGGGATTTGAGAACTGCCACATCGTGAATACTGGACCACAAATTGGTATTCGAGAAGCCTGGCGTCCTGAGGCTCAATACACACTGAAACGAGAAGATTTGGCGAGTGGCAGAAAATTTGACTCCGGGATCGCTCGTGCCGCCTGGCCGATGGAAGATCACTCCAAGCCGGGGAAGCCGTCTTATCATCCGATCGGGGGGGCCGGTTATGGTTTAATCCCCCTAGAGTCGCTCTCTACAAAGATTCCCAATCTTTGGTTGGCTGGCCGTACCATTGGGGCGGATGCTGCTGCCTATGGTTCTATTCGGGTAATGGGAACATCCTTCGCCACGGGACAAGCTGCCGGTGTGGCTGCAGCGCTCTTCGCGCAACAAGATGAACCCCCTCAGTCACACCAGGTGATTGAAGATCTCAAGGCTCAGGATGCCTTGGTCTGAGATCAACTGTTTGGTTTGGATGATTTGATGAAGGGATAAATGCGGAACTGATCCTGAGTTCGGTCTTCTGCAACAAAGTCAGCAACCCGTTCCAAAGCCTTGGCAATCACCGTGTTGTCGGTTCCCTGTCGCAAGGCATCCTCAACAAACAGCCTAAGGTCTTTTTCAATGATGTGAGCCTCACAGCCAGAGTTGAATTTTCCGGAAGCCACAAATTTCGGAAAGGTCTGGCTTGTCGCAAAACTCTGTCCAGAGCTTGCGTTGATCACCGCCAGCATCGTTTCCAGTTGTAAGCCACCAGATTCTCCGTAGGCCAGGGCCTCGCTAGTCGTCACATAAGAGGAAATGCAAAGCGCATTGTTGATCATTTTCATTTGCTGCCCTTGTCCGGCTTCCTCTCCCACGACAAAGACGTTTGCTGAATAACACTCGATCAGTGGGCGAACTTGGTCAATTTGGTTCACAGGTCCAGATACCATACTCGTGAGAGTTCCTTCAACAGCCCTAAACCGTAGACCCGAAACAGGACTGTCCACATAGCCAAGACCTGCTTTGGTCAGCACTTGAGCATTCTTGGCAGCAGCAGCAGGACCAATGGTGCAGGTATCCACGATCACACACTCATCGGTCTGCATTTCCGCAATTTCTTGAACAACGAGCTGATTGACCTCCACGGTAGGTAGCGATAAAGCTACCACTTGGGCACGCTCCACCACCTCGGCATTGGATGCTGCAATCAAGCTGTTCTCGGGAGCTCTTTCTCTTGTTCCAGCAATATCATGAACCAGGAGGCGGTAGCCTTTACGAGCAATGTGCTGCGCCATAGGTTGCCCCATGTTTCCCAAGCCAATAAAGCCGAAGAGTTTGTCTTTCATCGAGATTACAATTTAAAAAGGGAATTTTTTAGTGCCCGCATTCAATTGAGCCAGATAATCGCTGATACCAGGTGGTTGCTACTCAGAAAAGAATAGGTCCTAGTCGTGTGAAATCTTACTCAAAAACTGAAAGAGTTGGGGTTGAACTGAACCTGTGTTGACAAAACCACCAATGTGATCACCTTCAACTGAAAAAAATTCCCAACCATGTTGCTTTGCTAACGATTTGCCTTTCTCAAAAATAACAGGTTCCTCCTCGCCTACCCACAAAAGTACAGGCACGTTTAGATTGGCGACCGCCGTCTCCAAACCCTCAACTTCCTCCATCTTATCAAAGATGATTCTGATAGCCGGCAAATGATCCTTGGGAAACTGCTCCAGGAAATCGTCATCAAAGATTTCTTGAGCTTTATCAAAAGTAAGTTTGCCAACATCCTGCCTCTTAATTTCTTCGGCAGTTCCTACTCCAGGGCAGTGTCCACCAAGCATCAAACTCTTTATTCGATGAGGATAAAATTTTGCCACAAAGCAACCTAATACCCCCCCATGGAATAACCAATAAAATGGGCTTTTTCGATTTTTTCGGCATCCATTACAGAAATAAAATCGAGAGCTAAGAGTCTACGATCATAGTTTGCAGCTTCCTCGGGTTTGGAACTTTCTCCATGTGAAAGACAATCAACAGATAGGCAGCGATAGCCCTTGTTGACAAAGAATTCAATGTATGTTGTCCCATTAATCTCTGGTGAATTCCAGTCCTCCTTCTTGCTTGTCAAACCATGCAGGAAGACTATTGTTTCATTCCCGTTCGGGCCATATTGTTTATAGGCAATTTGTTGATCACGATTTTCAGTAAAGTATGTTTTTGAGTCTAACATTTGACTATCTCCCGCTTTTAGAGTCTAGATTTAGAAAAAGCCTCTATGGTTCTAAATCTGTTAGCTGATTTAATTACTTTTTCAATGTTCTTCTTTGACAATCATTAAAAACATTCAGGAAATCATTCCTCTGACGATCCAGGGAGAGGGATACCACGCAGGAAGAAGTTGTTCCTTTATTCGACTCTTCGGTTGCCCGGTTGGTTGCTGGTTTTGCGATACAGGCTATGCTCCAGGAGACCGTGAGGATTTGAACAAACTCCCTCGATTGTCAGTAGACTATGAATCCCTGCGAGAACAATTGCAAAGTCGCTATGTCGTCATCAGTGGCGGGGAACCACTCTTCCATCAAGATTTTGAGGAATTGCTTGAGAGATTGGTGGGAGACGACTTCGAAGTGGCGGTTGAAACGAGCGGGGCAAAGGCCTTCCCTTTTGAGAAGTTTCCACAGGTTTGGGTGACGTTCAGCCCAAAATTTCATGCAACAGATTATCTGAAAGACCAGCAGAACCAAACTTTCTGGACAAATTCTCAGGAAATTAAGGTGGTGATCCGTGAGGCTAATGATCTGGAAGTTTACGAGCAGTTACTAGATCAAGCAGCCCAACTTGGAATTCCGATCTATCTCCAACCAGAATGGTCTAAAAAACTAGAAGCTACCCCCCTGATTCTAAAGATTCTGCGACAGAAGCCAGATTGGAAAATTTCTGTACAACTCCACAAATATCTCCAGTTGCCCTGAATTGCCTCATTCATTGGTATGATTCATCTCAGCTTTATCGATAGCTCCCAGAATTAGCGCAGTGGTTGAATGTTCAGTTGATCCCCGAATGATTCGATCTCGAAAGCTTGGGCAGTATCCGGGAAGCTATTCTCAATCTTTTTCGTTGCAGCCTTGTTCAATTCGTTCACCAGAGCACCAATCGGATCTCGATGTGAAACTGCTATGAGATTCCTTCCAGCATGTTTCATTCGGATCTCCTCAAACCAACTCATCATCCGGCTCAGTACCATCGTTGGCGACTCGATGCCGTATTTCTCCGAGGAATCACTGAAATAATCTTTGGGTAGTTTGGTGAAAGGCTCTCCCTGAAAACTTCCCACATCTGTCTCTGTGATTCTTGGTTCCACTTCGATAGTTGACCCGACAATAGAGGAGATGATTTTAGCACTTTGGCGAGTCCGGTCCATTGGTGAAGCATAAATCAGCTCAAATGGCACATTCTCCCGCAGCTTTTCAGCAGTGTTTTTGATGTCCTGGCAGCCTTTGTCACTGAGAAAGTAACCAGGGATTTTGCCATAGATGATTTGCTTTGGGTTGAAAACCTCTCCATGTCGGACTAAGAAAAGTTTCATCGATTTTGACGTTGGAATTTTTGAAAAATAGTGGTTTTGCTGAGTTGAGATTTGACATGCGAAGAGTGCCCGATTGCTCAAACAGAGTCTGAACAAAGATCATCACGTTTGAATCAGCTTCGGTCAGGATGAGCGTTGGCAAAGGCTGATAACTTTACAAGATTTTCTTCGATTCTGCAGAGTTTCGGGAAAGGTGTTAGATCAACCTCAAAACGACGGGCATTGTAGCATTGAGGCACCAAGCAGACATCTGCCAGAGTAGGGTTTTCCCCAAAGCAGTAATTGGTCCCCTCCACTATTTTTTCTAGTGCAGTGAAGCCCTCTGTAATCCAGTGATGATACCAGCGTAATTTCGCTTCTTCACTGACCCCCAGTGAACCCTTGAGGTACTGAAGAACTTGTAGATTGTTCAAGGGGTGAATGTCACAGGCGATGGTCTGGGCGATTGAGCGAACGTGAGCCCTTTGGAGAGAATCTGATGGGAGAAGTGCTGGTTCTGGATAGATTTCCTCGAGGTATTCAATGATTGCCAATGATTGCACAAGTAGGCCGGAATCAACCTGTAGTGAGGGAACACGACCCTGGGGATTGAGTTCCAAATATCCAGATTCTCGATGCTCAGCTTCCAGCAGATTGATTTTGGTTTTCTCGTAGGAGAGTCCCTTGATTTCAAGTGCAATCCGTACTCGGTAAGCCGCCGAAGAGCGTGGGTAGTCGAAAAGTTTCAGTTCCAACTGCTCTCCTTATTTGCTGAGAGCTGGCAGGACAGTACCCCGAACTTCCCCAAAGCCAATTCTGAGATAGCCAGCTCGTGAACAATATCCTCGTAAAATCACAGTATCTCCGTCTTCCAGAAAAGTTCTTGTTTCTCCGTTATCCAACGTTATGGCTTCCTTGCCTCCCTT
>CAJXNF010000216.1 GCA_913056375.1 uncultured Pseudomonadota bacterium
TAGCTCAGCTGGTAGAGCACCTGCATGGCATGCAGGGGGTCAGGAGTTCGAGTCTCCTTGGCTCCATTCTTTAAAGCCTAGTCTCTGACTGGGTTTTTTATGGGCGATTCGCGGCGCTAACCCCGCCCAATACCCCGTATTGGTGCAAAAGCGGGTCTAACAACAGGGTGGTCTGATGGCATTGCTGCTGTTTTGCACCACTTAGGCGGGTTTTGCACCACGCCTCAGCTGTTCTGCTCCACGTAAACCGCACGGATTGTTCGCGCCTCTCAGACCAACACGCTCTGTGGATATGAGAAACCACTAGGCAGTGTCACCAGCAGGAGATAGGGAGAACACTTCAGGCAGTTACGTCTGATCCATGCTTCAGACATCCGCATCGCCCTTTGCCTGATGGGAGGGCTGGTTACAGCACGGAAGGGCAACGTCCCTGACCTGTTCAAGCGGTGGCTGTATGGCGGCATTCAGGACCTGGGAGAGTCTGCAGTGACTGAGATACTGCTGAATTGGCTCGACCCGTTGATGACCAGGGTTGAACACGACAGGGTCGTGGCTTTGCACCTGGGCGTGAGCCAGTAATCCCTCAGTTGGGGGATAGAGACCCCAGAACATATCCCTCGGTTGGGGGAGGTGATTCCCTGCTGAAACGGAGATGATTCGCGCATCAACGGAAACACCTTCTCACCACTGACTCACTCGCCGAACCATGACCAACACCAAACTGAACCTCGCTCAACTGAAGTAAGCCAGATGTACGGGATTTTCTTGTGGACGTCTTTTACGAAAGATTTTCTACGCAATCATGGCAGCGAAGTAGATCTTGGCTAGAAAGATCAATTATCTTCACTTCCAATGCCGTTTCGGATACGAAGCAGGAATCCCCTTGTTCGGGTTATTTCAGCGGTCGCAAGTGCTATGGCTTGGTGGGTCGTCATGACCGCTACGTTATTGATTGTGCTCCCTTTTTTCGGAACATTCGATACACAAGCATTCTTGGCGGGGGCAAAGCCAAATAGCGATTTCCAGATTACTGACCTTGAGTTTGTGCTTACGGTCGTCATTATGCTCGGCGCTAATTTGGTATTTGGTCTTCTTTTTAAGCGTCTGACTAGGTATACAAATAGAAAACTCAACAAAAATATTGAGTGGGAAAATAATCCAATGGGTTGACATCTAACGGAAAAATATTCACCCCGTCACACAAGCAGTGACACCGTCAAATGAAGGTCTGACTGACCTGCCGAACGTGATTCGCTTTTGTCAGACACTGTCTTTGACAGGATGGCAACGTTGGAGGAGTTCAAGGCTTTGTGAGCAGGGTTCGCGCCTGAGGTGCAACACGAGCTGTAAGGCTTGATGAGCAGTGATCCAGAGGTTGGCAAGCAACGCATGGTGGAGAATGCTGCTCGTCAGGGCGTCACGCTGATAACAGAAGAGGTGCGTGGATTCCTGCTTCAGATGGACGACGAGGAAGAGTTCAACGGACATTGGGTGGTGCTCTTTCCGTGATGGCTCAGGGGCTTCTGGTGACGGCGTTGCGCTTTTGATCTGCCTGATGGATTGGGTCAAATCACCCAGGCTTGTGGGCTAGGCGCTGGCATCGAACCTTGAAGCCGAGGTCAACCAGGCGCTTGCACATTGCAACAGCGACGCACCAAAGGCTCTTTGTCCCCGATGTAGGGCCACTTCTGGTGGCACCCTGATTGTTTCGACGTTGCAGAACTTGGCGCCACGTTTCTCGTCGGTTGGGTTGGTGCTGATGACGGCGACAGCGTCACCGCCAGCACCGGAACCCCCAACACCACAGATCTTGGGTCGGTAGCGGGCGGCACCAACGCACTGGCTTCGGCGTTGGATCATCTCCTCGACCTCAAGAAAGGGGTCGCAGTCGATTACGCAGACGTTGCCAGTTGTGGGTATCTCACGAACACCAAGATGGAGTCCGTTCCTGCCAAAGCCAAGGACTGGCAAAACCAATACCTCCTCAGCTCTGATGGAACTGAACTTGGCCGTAGCCAGATTGCAGGGCGGCGTTTTGAGATCAGCAACGACCTCCCCGCAAATCTCACAAAGGGCTCAGGGACCAACCTCTCGGCTGTTATTGACGGGAACGTTGCAGACCAGCTGCTCAGTCTTGACGGGACGTTGGAGATCTCTGTAGAGCGCTAAGCGGATTTCTCAAAAGGCATGACGGGTATCAGGGCAATGCAGTCGATGGATATTGCTCTGTGCTAAGCCTGATTTTTCGGCTGAAGCTGGGTTTTGTGTGTATTTGACCGCCTTGCAGTCGCCTTTTTGTTGCTTTTTGCAGGCACTCTGGCCAGGCTAGTCAAAGTCGCTGTAGGTACTTTAAAGACAAAAAGGCTAAGGAATAGAACCTGACACCATTTGAACGCTTCCTGGCATACATGAGCCTTATTGAACTATTGTTTCTTTGTGATTAATGCGTGTACTGAAAAACATCCTTTCACTGTTTCAAGATCAACGAGAAGTCCTGGATCTTAGAGACTTCGGAAGCGAACTTGCATTCAAGACCTCATGGGAGCCATTGGTTGCAGGCGGGACAAATTTCTGTACGCATCGTCCGCAAAAAAATGCAGGCCTTATGGGAGATAGTCTTGTCTTCAAAACTACGGTTGGGGCTTATTTGTTCGCTTTCATGTTTGTCGCTCTTGGCACGATCTTCGTGATGGCTAGTGCTGCAACTGGATCCGCCGATATGGGTACGATCATGGGACTCGCCTTTATGGCTTTTGGTTGCTGGTACCAATGGAGCTTGCGTCAGAAGGAGTCAACGTTTGATCGATATTCACGGAAGCTGACCATGGGGAAGAAAACCTTTGATTTGAGAACTGCTGAAGCTCTTCAGTTGATACGTGAATATGTCCGTGGGAATAAAAGTAGCTACTACAGCTATGAGCTGAACCTTATATGCTCCGATGGCAGCAGAGTTAATATCGTTGATCATGGTGCTCTTCGTAAGCTACGAGAGGATGCTGCGCTTCTGGCTGAATATCTATCTGTTCCGATCTGGGATGCAATCGATTTTCGCATTCCTGATGCGGAAACATTATTTGATGGCAAAGCTGAAATTCTGAGGCAGAACCTTGGTTAGTCTCGACTGAATATCTTTACGAATTGCATTTAAGGACTCTTCGATATGAGGGCCCTTTTTTGTCAATGTGTGGTCAAATAGTGGGCAGATAGGGACAGCTGGCTTGAGGTCCAGCTCTCAGCTCTACAGGCTGATTAATGACGGCTACCTGCACGACGCATCCATATGCAGCAGTCCTTCGCTAAGCTGCGATCAGTTCAGGGCCTCAAGTCAAGACTGGGAGCCTGCCTTGTACTGCGAGTTTGGATTCAATCTCAGTCCCATGGGCTAGATGTTCAAGTTGAGCATTTCGCGCTTTTGTTGTTGAGAAGATACAAAAGAGATTGGAGTCAAGGAATTATATTCGCTGAAGCTAAAAACAAAGAGAACTTTGTACTGGTAAACGCCATCTAACTGCACCTGTTGATGAAGTTAGGCAACGTCCTTCCTCGTTGATTCGAGGTGGCAGCTTTACTTTCTTTCGTGAGATTAATGTGCTTGAGCTTTAGTTCTTGTAAAAAGAGCAGCTGATTCATCTGCCCAAACCTTTTAGTTCTTCTAATAGGGCTCTGTTGAGTCTGTCGTCGCAGGTAGCCACCATCTGGGGATAAATGGTTCCCTGAAGGTATGGTGCATAAGCAACTTCGCAAGCTTCCTTTGTAGCTTGTTCCCATTTCTCCAAGATCTCTAATGATAATTTCTCTTTGAGTGCTTCCCGAGATTCGTTCCTGGCTATAGACGCGCACCACCTCATTTCAATTGTGTTCATCCCAGGGCACTGAATGTCTGGTTCCTGTGCTTTTAATGGCATCAGTGGGAAGAGCAGCACAAGAAGCAGTCGCCGTTTCAATTCAAAAGACTCGCTCTACCATCCATTTTGGCAAGACGATCAGGTATGCCCAGCAAGGACCGCAGCTTTCATGATTCGCCAGAAGAGACTGGTGTTGAAGCGTGGCTGTCCTCCGAGCTGCACCAACTGCGCCCCTTCGCCATGACAATGCCGCTTTACGTTGCCAACAGCTCATTCACCAGCATCAACATGTCTTGCAATCTGGTACTAATGACTCCGGCAGTACCAGTGCGGGAATCAGAAGCGATAGTACCAATAAACACCAGCCTATTAATAAAACCCACCTGCGAATCCGTGCCTGTTGTTCAGGCCATTGATTTAACCAACGCATTCTATATTCTTAATGTGTTTGATTTCCGGACGTGATCTGCTTTTGCTATGGCAAGAACTTGATTTAATATAAATTTGCATCTTTTTGTATCTTTTCGCGCACGCCGCACTTGCTGCCTGCCTGCTTTGGCTGCATTCTCCATCGTTCCCACGACTGTCAATACCTTTGTTGCAGGCAGTATTCAGCGCAGAGTGCGTAGCCTTTGCTGTCTACAGGGAAACCCTCAGTTCTCCTATGGCATGTTGTGATCAGGGGTTCGAGTTTTCTTTTCTCCGCTAGGTTTACTGCCTGTGGCATACCCCAAAATCAAGTTCTTTCTTCAATTCAGTGTTTACTGGGCTTTGATGTGTTCGGAGCAAGAACCTTCAAGTGGTTATTTGCTGTGGGCGGATCGATTTGTGGTTTAAATTTTATGCGGCGCTCCTCTTTCTGGTTGTCTCTTGTTGTTATGAATGTCATGCGAATTCCAGGGCATTGCTGGAGACGGTTTGCGTTGAGTCAAATCCGATCCACATCATTGTCGGTTCTCTTGCTGACAATGTTGCCCGCTCATGCTGTTGCCGCAGACCCCATTCGTCTGTTGGTTATCCCCTATGAATCTGGTTGGGGAAGCCAAAAGATACCTGTGAATCAATTCGCTGCTCCTGTTGCTCCCCCACCACCACCACTTTTGTTGCCTCAGCAAGTTGAGCGTGTGGAATCAAGGGGCATCGACTCTGGGGACAGTGTTAGCGATATGGATTCTGACTGGTTAATGGATGGCTGATTCTTTTCTGCCCCCACTTCGGTTGTTCTCTTTGGATCAATGTTTCGGCTGGTCGGCAGGATGCGGGTGATCCGGCAGGCTGACGCAATGAAGATCATCGCCAGATCGCTTCCATTGCACGAGATGCAGACGATCGATCTTGTTGCTGTCCAGGCAGTCCCAGATATCTGTTCCATGCAGCGTTGCCGCTGACCAGTTATCGCCTTCACTCTTCATTTTTTTTCTGTTCTCATCTTTCCAGTCTGACCAGGTGATGTCTGGATAGGACGCTACGAATCGGCTGAGAATGACGATCGAGAACTCCACGCTGCAGAACGTTGCGATCGATTGACTATAAGGCGATTTGGATCCGTTGCTCCTTTGTCTCTGAGAATGGATGAGCTTTGGTTGCCTCGTGACTGTTGTTGATGCTTTGGTTCGGGTGATTGTTCAGGTCAAGGACGATTGAATCGCTCCATTCAAGGCAAACCACTGATCCTGCAAAGATCATCAAGCTCATCACAACGGATCTGGTTGACCAACGACGCCTTGGCTTGTTGAATATTGTGCGCACAACAAATGC
>CAJXNF010000217.1 GCA_913056375.1 uncultured Pseudomonadota bacterium
ATTTTGCAGAATCAACGAGGATATGTGTGCTGGGAGAAGGATGAGTCGATAATCTGCTTTTTCCAAAAGCAAATTTTAGGCTCACGAGATTTCTGCTGGAGAGAGGTCTTCTCTATGCTGCTTGAGAAGTCAACGGAAAAGAGAGAACATAGCAGCAAATTTGATTTTCGAAAAGGATAAGGGAGGAGGGAAGAAGTATATTTTGTGATGCCAGCGAATAAAACCATCCACTTGCGCTGGCATTTCTACTTTGAATCAGTGGGCTGGCTTCACACCAACAGAAAATTCTTTTAGGATCTGGCTTACCAAGTCTGGCTCTCTGGTGAAAGTGGGCCCACCCAACTGCCATCCATAAATCTGCTCATTCTTTGCCTTCTCTTCCTCAAGCCTTTTGGTTTCTATTTCCTTGGCCAGTTTACGCTGATGATCTTCCATCGCACTCGTCATTAGGAACAGCGCGGTATTTCTGATGATTGGATTTCTCATAGCAGCTCTCCTACAGTGGGTTAGATTCTGTTTCGGACTACCCATCTATTTACTCGAATTCTTTCTGAACTCGGAGGAGAGTTGGGGGAGAAAACACTGGTTTTCTTTCAGAATAGCCTTTGGAGAATGAAACACCACCATCACTTTTCAACTATTTTTGTAGGTACAAGTGACCGTGACACCTCAGAAGAAACAGGAACTTTCTACTTCTGTGATTGAGCGTATTCGCGTCTATGCCGTCCAATATGGCCCCAAAGAATATTCCTGGTCTGCCTGGATGCCAGAGATGACCAACACAGATACACTCGTTCGTCTCGAAACAAAAGATGGACAAACTGGGATTGGTGCTGTCAGCAGTTGTAGTGAACGAGATATTGACCTGAGCATCGCGTACAACATGAAACCATTGCTCAGGGGTTTGCTTGGAAAAGATGGACTTCAGGTTGAAGAAAACTGGCAGTGGATGGCACAGCGTCGGCCATATGTCCACAACAGTGCTATTGCGGCGCTAGATATTGCGATGTGGGATCTACTGGCCAAGCAAAATGATCTGCCTTTATCCAGCCTACTTGGTGGAAAACTTGATGTTCTACAAGCCTATGCGAGTATTCCTGTTCTTGAAAATCCAACTGCAAACGTGGAGTTCATCCATCAACTTGCTCAGGCAGGCTTTGCCGCTTTCAAGTTTCATAATGCGTGTGTTCCTGATCCAGACATAAAACTGATCAAAACAATCGCTCGGGAATTCCAAGAGCAGCAATTTGGATTCATGTTTGATGCAGAGTGTGGCTACGATCTGGCAGGGGCTCTTCAAGTTGCAGAACACCTACAGAGAACTGGTTTTATTTGGCTGGAAGCTCCATTTCCAGATCGAAACTACTCAGATTATCGAAAGCTCTGCCAGTCAACTGAGCTTCAGATCCTTCCAGCTGGCTTGAGTGTGGTTGAACCAGAGGAACTTGCTGTGATGCTCCCTACAGACTGTTGGAGCACAGCACGCGTTGACCTTGCGATGAGTGGAGGAATTACTCCACTATTGAAGATCATCAACATCACTACTGCTCTAGGTTTGGGTTTAGAATTAGTAGCCTGGGGTAGTCCAATTTCTACAGCTGCGACTCTGCAAGTCAGCCTGGGTACTGGCTGTGGTGAGTATTTTGAAATCGCGGTACCCCAGCAGGACTTCCTGATTCCTTCCAGTCAACCTCTCCAAGTTAATCCCAGCGGCAAAGTGTCTAGTAGCTCCAAAACTGGGTTGGGCTTAGAGTTGGATTGGCAAGAGTTGGAACAGACTGAACCACCACTATTTGATATTTGGTGAAGTTTTTTCTTTGTCCACACTTACAGCTCCCACGACATTGTCTTCACAGTGAAACTCCATTCTCAGCGCAGCTCATCCAATAGAAACCAATATCATAATTTGGTTTAAAATTGGTCAGATTCATTTATCAAAAAATCGATAAATTATAATTATAGTTGCAAAATACATCGATAAATTTATTTAATAAAATCATTTATCTATTTTTTTAGAAGAAACTCATTTCGTTCTTGACTACGGAGAAGATAATTGGTTATTTTTGGTCGAAATTGGGCGAGCATTGGCTGTCACGCATCAAATATCAATAAATCTGATCTCTCAAAAAAATTTCGTACTGCAGCTATGTCAGGTGCCCCGTGTTGTTGAAGCAGGATGAATTGGTACTTGCTATCAAAGAAATAATCACCCGTCATCCTGGTCAACGGTTACCGAGTGAGCGCAGCTTAGCGGTAAATCTAGGAGTTAGTCGGGCAAGAATTCGGCAAGTGCTGGATCGCTTAGAGAGTGAGCAACTTGTTACCCGACAGCGAGGGAGTGGGAACTACGCTGTAGATCTGCGAAAAGACCGTTTAACCACCGTCGGAATTTTGGTGGATCGGCAACTGAAACTCGGTAACGACCCCTTCTATTCCATGCTATTGGAGCAGTTACAGAGTGCGCTTCAGCATGAAGGGATTCGCTCCGTGATTGAGCGTATTGACAAGAACACCAAGCTACCCGAAGAAGAGGATGCTCTCATCATCATGGGGATGGCCGGCAATGAAGTAATCTCAACTCAACGGTTGGGAGGACCTCCGATTTTAGGCATTTTTTTAGACGCCAAGCCGCAACCAGGTTCCCAAGTCAGTATCCTACAAGTGGATAATTTCGATGCCGGCTATCAAGCAGCTAAGTATCTGTATTCACTGGGCGTCAAGTCTTTCTGCTTTGTTGGTCCCAATCATATCCCAGCTTCCAGAGACCGTTATCTTGGAGCGAAGAATTTTTGTGAGGAGCAAGGTCATGATCTGGAACATTTTCCCTGCCGCATGAACTACACGGGCGGGCTTAGTGCCGGACAAGAGATCTTGAAGAATGATCAGATTACTACCAAGCGGGGTTTGATTACAGCAAATGATTGGACTGCTATTGGATTGCACAGCGCCATGATCGCCTTTGGGAAAGAATTACGTGATCAACATGTTCTGGTGAGTTTTGATGGACTGCCGATCACCAATGATCCCAATCTTGCGATTCATACTATGGCGATCCCATTACGTTCCATCATTCAAGATTCGGTGACAGAACTACAACGATACCTCGACCAACCTTCGGCTTCTGGGCGTGTCTTGAACTATCGCCTTGAATGGTCAACGGATATGAAGCACCGGTTGGCGTTCAACTAACTCAAATCAACAGGAGGCACTATGTAGGCGGTAATCAGTTCGAATCGATTTTTTTCAATCCGAGCTTAATGCATAACTCCATTCAGGGATTATCACATGAAAAAAGGTCTATTAGCTCTGGCTTCTTCTATTCTACTCTCTCTACCAATGCAGGCGATGGCAACCACTGAGGTGACTTGGTGGGACTTCTTGGGAGGGGGTGATGGTGTACGCATGAAGTCACTCATCGAGCAATTCAACACTTCACAATCAGACGTCAAGATCAACGCTTCCACTTTAGAGTGGGGAGTTCCTTTCTACACAAAGATCCAAACATCGGCTGCTGTAGGAGAGCAACCGGACATCATGACCTACCATCTTTCACGCTTTCCACTAGCAGTCCCTTCAGGTGTGCTGAGACCTTTCAGTGCATCTGAGCTGTCAAGCGTTGGGCTTGGGCCCGATAAGTATTTTCCAGCCAACTGGGAAGCAGCAAATATTGGTGGCAAGACTTATGGTATCCCCCTCGACATCCACGCGATGGTTCTCTACTACAACAAGGACATGCTGGGTAAAGCCGGATTGCTGAATAGCAAAGGCCTCCCCAATTTGGATGGTGTGGAAAATTTCACAGCTGGATTGAGAAAGCTGAAAGACAATGGCGCTGAGTATGGAGTCAGCTTGCACACCGCTGGTGGTTCTTCAGTTTGGAGACTGTGGTACTCCCTGTTGAACCAAATCAACGGAGCACAGTTCATGTCTGGCAAGACCGTCTGTCCAGATGACAACTGTGGGAAGGTAACTGGCCAAATCAAGTCTTGGATTGATGAAGAGTTGATGTCCAGCGAAACTGAATATCCAGATTCGATCGCCCTCTTCACTTCGGGCAAAGCGGCAATGCACTTTAACGGAGTCTGGGAAGTCCCAACCTTTACGGACCTTGCCAAGAACAACAAGCTTGGCTTTGAGTGGGGTGCTGTACGGATTCCAGTTATGTACGACAAGCCAGCAACTTGGGCAGATTCTCACGCTTTTGCGGTTCCTCATAGTGACCGAAAGCCAATCTCCCAGGAGAAACTCCAAGCTGTCCTCAAGGTCATTTCTTGGATGAATCAGAATAGTCTGTTCTGGGCCACAGCGGGTCACATTCCTGGTTATAAGCCAATTGTGGACAGCGCGGATTACAAGAAAATGGAGCCCAATGCGACCTATGCCGTCTTGGCAGAAAACGCTGCATTCGATCCCAAGTCGAAGATCGCTGGGGTAGCCTCTCCTATTTACGATGCCCTGCAGAATTTCATTGTGCCTTCCATTAATGGCCAATTGGAGCCAGAAGAAGCCATTGACATGATGAAGGAAACTCTGGAACCACAGATCGAATAACATTCAATCTTACGGTGCCTTCGGGCACCGTTTCCGGAATCATTATGAAGTACAAACGAGAAGAAATTGTTTACGCTTTAGTGCTCATTGCCCCATTTATCTTGGCGTACACCCTATTTCTGATCTATCCAACCATCTACCAAATATCATTGAGCTTTCAAAAAGCACCTCTCGTGGGCACAGGAGAGTGGATTGGCCTAGAAAATTACAGCAAGCTGATCAACGACAAGCTATTTTGGAAAGCACTGAGTAATACAGGTATTTTTGTACTCTGGACTGTTGTTCCTAACACCTTGTTAGGGTTGATGTTCGCCATGATGGTGATTCGGCATAGACCGATTTTTCAAGCCATCATTCTTGCCTGCTTCTTCATTCCACATATCTTACCCGTAACTGTGGTCACAGAAATGTGGACATGGCTGCTATCCAAGCAATTCGGGATTGTTCAAGAAATCTTCGATTATTTCGACACCAAACGGATTAACTTCTTTACCAACAGATATTGGGCAATGCCCATGGTCGCCTTCATCACAATTTGGTGGACGATCGGCTTCAATATTGTCCTTTTCATTGCCGGACTCCGTAACATCAATCCAGAAATTTACGAAGCCTCCGAAATGGAAGGTGCCTCCCGCATTCAACAATTTCGCTATATTACTTGGCCTTTGATCTGGCCTGTCACAGCCTTGGTACTCACTTTACAGCTGATCTTCCAAATGAAAATCTTTGATCAGATGTACTTGCTTACTGGAGGTGGCCCCTTTAACTCGACCTTGGTCGTTCTCCAACTGGTTTATAACAAAGCTTTCCAAAATAACGACGGTGGGTATGCAGCTGCGATCTCGCTTGTACTATTCGGTATTATCCTGATCACTTCGATACTTCAGTATCAGGTTTTAAAGAAACAGGATGATTGAGGAATCTTTATGAGCCAGCGCATTCCAAATATTTTGCTTTCCCTACTCACAGCTATTTTTGCGATAACTTGGATTTTTCCCGTC
>CAJXNF010000218.1 GCA_913056375.1 uncultured Pseudomonadota bacterium
AGAGGGGGAACCACGCAAGTGGTGGGTGAGGGATTGTATCAGATGAGAAAAAGGTGAGGAAAATTAGATTTTTGTAGAAGTTTCCTCATCCGGCTTTCTGGCTACCTGATTTATGCAACAGACAGCAAACCTCCTACTTCTGTGAAGACCTAGCCAGTTAAAATTGTTACCGATTCAGCAAAGCAGTTCGTTCGACCAACAGAAACAAGCCCACCGACATGGCCAGCAAAACAACTCCAACCGCAGAGGCCTGATGGAATCGATAGCCGGACAGAGCTGAATAAATCTCCAAGGGCAGGGTTCGAACCGTTTCATCTGCGATCATCAGGATGGAATTGAGTTCTCCCAGTGAGAGCGCAAAGGCAAATCCAAAGGCCAGCAACAAGGTCGGTCGCAGCCAGGGCCAAAGGACCATGCTCCAGAAACGCAGACGGGGGATACGAAGGATCTTCGATTCGGTGTGCCACTGGGCGGGAATCGCTCGCCAGGTTGGCAGCACAAAGCGGAGCCAATAGGGACAACCCAGAATCGCGTGCAAGGCGGCAGCAATCCAAAACAGGGAGACATTTCCCGCAAGCCACGACTGGTTTAGATGAAACCAGGCCACTCCAAAGACCACCGTGGAAAAGGCCATCGGCAAGAGAATCAGCCCTTCCAACCCCGCTCTTAAGCGAAGCGGTACCCGTTCCAACCAAATCAACAGGCCAGCACCCAATAGCGAAGCGAGCAGTGCGCTCGTCAACCCAATCCGAAATGAATTCCACAAGGCAGAAAAGAAACGATTGTTTTCCCTCTCCGCAAAGAGAACTTGGTAGGCATCCCAGGTAAAAGCGTCTGCTTGTCTGAGGGAATCAAACACAATGGCCAACAGAGGACCCAACCCAAAAGTCAATGCGGCTACTAACCAAACCAGGCCTAGCCAAGCTTCGGGACGTCTCTGCCGAAGGTG
This sequence comes from uncultured Pseudomonadota bacterium, assembly GCA_913056375.1. GTDB lineage: Bacteria > SAR324 > SAR324 > SAR324 > NAC60-12 > JCVI-SCAAA005. The sequence continues at coordinate 950 of CAJXNF010000218.1, forward strand.
ATCAGGCAGCCAGAGTCGGGGTAGTGACTGCTGTCGTATTGGACGCTGCTTACGATGCTGCTTGAGTAGGATCAACAAGGTGAGGATCGCCAATCCAGACTGCAAGAGCGACAAGACTGCTGCCCCTGAAAAATCCAAATCAATCCGCGCCAGTTGGTAAATCAGTACTTCGATCGTCGTGTGGCGGACACCTCCTCCCAACACGAGGATGATGGCAAAGCTGTTCAAGCAGAGTAAGAAGATCAGGGCGAAGGCTCCCAAAACAGATGGCAGGATGAGAGGCAGAGTCACACGGAAGAAGTTGTGCGGCGTGGAATGACCAAGCATTCGTGCCGCCAACGCATATTTCGCAGAGATTCTCTCCCATTGATCCCCGATCAGCCGCATCGCCAGTGGGAAGTTGTAGAAGACGTGGCCCAGCAGGATTCCATTGAGAGAATAGAGGAATTGTACTGGAGGTTCTTCGAGCTGGAAGAGAAACATCAGGGTCTGGTTGACCCAACCCTGGTTTCCAAAAAACAGAACCATTGCCAGCACCACCAAGATGGAGGGCAACAGAAAAGGCAAGTAAGCAAAGCGTTGCAAGGCTGCTCGCCCCGGGAAGTCATAGCGAGTCAGCAGCCAGGCTCCGGGAAGGCCTAGCAGGATTGAGAGAATAGCGCTCCAGAACGCCTGTTCCAGCGAAAATCCAAGAACTCGCAGGTTCCAGGGATCAGCCAGGAACTCCAACAGGTAGTCCAAGCGCAGGACCGAGACCCCGGGTTGGAGAGGATCCTGACCACCCAGAAACAACAGCAGCGGCAGGTAAAAACCACCTACCAGCAACAGCATAGCCAGGATCTGCAAGAAGCCTGGAAGCAAACGCTCCAGCAGTTGGCTCATTTACTCACTGCGCCATCGTCCGTGACCAGCTCCGGAGCCAGCGTTCGTTATTTGCCTCGATTTCCTCCGGAGAGAGGGTGAGCGTCTTGGCTGGGCGCACTGCAGCTTGATAGGAATCCGGCAGGGCTTTTTCTGGTGCCACGGGGTACATCCAGTTGGTCAACGGAATCACATCCTGAAAGCCGGAGGTGAGCATGAAGTCAATGAACTCCCGGGCTCGTTGCTGGTTCTTGGCACCCTTGAGAATTCCTGCGAATTCAACCTGGCGGAACATGCCCTCTGGGAAATCCAGCGCCTTGTAACGATCCGTCTGCTCATACTCTACGTGATAGGCCGGACTAGTAACGTAGCTCAGTACAATCGGGACTTCTCCTTTGGTGAACATGCCATAGGCGGCAGACCAACCGTCCGTGATGGTCAGCAGGTTCGGGCGCAAACGGTCCCAATATTCCAGATAACCCTCTTCTCCATAAACCGCAACGGTCCAATGGAGCATTGACAAGCCGGGTGATGAGGTCTTTGGGCTCTCAATCACAACCTTTCCTGCAAACCGAGGATCGGTCAGATCCGCCAGGCTTTTTGGCGGTGAGGATAGCCGCTCGGAGTCGTAGACGAAGGCAATGTACCCATAGTCGAAGGGGGTGACGCGGTATTCAGAATCGAGCCGCAGATCTTCAGGAACACGATCCAGGTTGGGGGATCGATACGGTTCCCAGAGATCATGCTTGAAGGACTTTGCCAATTCGCTGTCATTGACACCCAACAGCACGTCGGCCTTGGGATTGGCTTTTTCCAAGATTGTGCGACTGAGTACCGAACCCGAATCGCCCGGAGCAATCACTTGGACCTTGCAAGAGCACTGTTCTTCAAAAGCCTTGAAGACCACAGGCCCTGGGCCCCACTCGGTATTGAAGGAGTCATAGGTGTAGACCACCAGGTCTTGAGCAAAGGCTGACAGTGCGAGGGTTGTCGACAGTAGAATGCTGGCAAGCCAGCGAGCGAGTTTTTGTTTGAGCACGAGCGTGTTCCTCAACAAGAAGTTGACAAAAAGTGAATCGGGGTTGCTGAAATTCAACAATCCTGAGCCACTGGATCACGCTTCGATGGGGAGAGATACGAAAAATCGGAGATGCGGAACGCAGACACTAGAGGAAGTGTAACTGGAGGCATCGTTTTCCTGCGCCGGCATTATCCGGATCAGGTTCCAAGGGTTTTCTCTCAGGCAGCCAAGCCACCACCCCTAACGAAGCCCTAACAGAATAATTTTGGCCTTTTTGCTTGTCAATCCCCGTGTTGAGTCCGACACAATTTTTCCATTAACATCCCCCCAAGCTCCGTCTGCCTCGACTCTTTGCAACATCTTCAGTAAGACCCACCTCCCAAGACTGTTTGAATAATCACACAAGCGATCCACGGAGAGGAACGATGACACTACAACAAAGGATCTGGGAGATCGTAGAGATGCACGAGACCCAGGAAGCCTACTGGTTTGATAAGTTCATTATCGCCCTGATCAGCCTAAACTTGGTTGCCTTCGTCTTGGAAACCGATCCCGATCTTGCTGCCGATTTTGGTCATTGGTTCCACACCTTTGACGCAATTTCCATTGGCATCTTTACGATTGAATTGGCAGCTCGACTCTATGCTTGTCCAACCGAACAGCGATTTTCCGGCAAGTTCGGAAGGATCCGTTATCTATTCTCTCTGCATGGATTGGTCGATTTATTGGCAATTCTGCCTTTCTATCTGCAATTGATCTTCAGCTTCTTTGCCTTCGATGCTCGTTTCTTGCGAATTCTCAGGGTGCTACGTTTTCTCAAGGGCTTTCACTACTCACGATCTTTACAGCGTCTGACCCAAATTTTCTCTGGCAAGTCAGAAGAACTGCTCTCCTCGCTGATTGTGATGCTTTCGCTGCTCTTTGTGACCTCAACCCTGATGTACTACGCTGAACACGAAGCGCAACCCGATAAGTTTGGTAGCATTATTGAGTCGATGTGGTGGGCAGTGGCCACTTTGACCACGGTGGGTTATGGGGACGTGACTCCAATCACCACGCTGGGTCGCTTCCTGGGGGCCGCTTCCGCAATCATTGGGATTGGCTTGTTTGCGATTCCTACTGGAATTCTGGCTGCGGGCTTTGCTGAAGCAGATGAACTGGAGAATTCAATCAACACCCAAAAGGAAGATTCCAAAAAAGTGTGCAAACACTGTGGACAGATCATGAAATAGACGGTCCAAGTTTACCATTTCTACCATTTCCAGGATTTCGGTTCGTCTGGCCTGTTTGAATCACGTTCTACCAATTGATCTACTTCGCCACGGATCAAAGCCAACTCAACCCATGCAGTGATTATTTCTATTTTTTGATTGACAAAACCGGTTTCGGAAAGCATTTTATCCGAAACCGGTTTCGGCAACTCAATTAGCGATTATGAAAGTCACCATTCAAGATCTTGCAGATCATTTAGGAATTTCTAAAGGGACGGTTTCCCGAGCACTACGGGGCTACACCGACGTCTCTGCCTCGACGGTAGCGCGAGTTCAGCAAGCTGCGAAGAAATTAGGCTATCAACCCTCCGCAGTAGCCCAGGGAATCAAAACGGGTTTGGCTCGCTCAGTTGGCTTGATCCTGCTGCCAAAATCTCGGGCTGCGAGTCGTCCATTCTTAATGCAGTTCATCAATGGGATCTCCACTTCGATTGCCAAGCAGGGCTATACATTGACGGTGGCAACTGCACAATCTGATGCAGAAATGGTTGAGCTTCATCGTGATCTGTTTGTTCAACGCAAGGTCGATGGCTTCATCTTGCCTAGAACGATGCATGACGATCCACGCATTCAGATCCTTGATCAATTGAAGGCTCCTCTAGTGCTTTATGGACAAACAGAGAACCTAACCCAGTATTCCTGGTTTGATATCAATCAGGTCGAGTGCTTCCGCAGAGCAACAGCCCGCTTGTTGGCTTTTGGGCACCGACACTTAGCATTTCTGGGAGGGGATGCTCCGCTATTTTATAACAGCCTCCGTAGAAAGGGTGTGGAACTCGGCATCCAGGAATTCGAACGAGAGGTAGTTCAACTGCATATTTTTGAGAACATCACCACGGTGCCAGATGGGTTGGAGTGCGCGATAAGATTGCTGAAATCCCCACAACCTCCAACGGGTTTCCTTTGTGCCTTGGACCTCTCTGCACTTGGGGTAATTCGGGCTATTAAACAATTAGAGTTAATCCCTGGTGAGCATGTTTCCGTGATCGGATACGAAGGAATTCCAGAGGGAGACTTCAGCGAACCGGGTTTGACCACTTTTGAAGTGGATCAATATGAGGCCGGCTTCCAATGTGGAGTCAAATTGATGCAGTTAATCCACGAAAAAGGGGCCAAGGTTTCTGGAACGCTGACCATGGCGGTGTTGCTGGAGCGGGGCTCTGATGGGCCAGTCCGTTTCAACTCCACTGAATTGGCGACTTTCATCCGTAGTCGCCAGCGCTTGCTTTCATCTTAAATGACACGCCACAGAATGCCTGAAAAATCATTGAGAAACTAACAAATGGCTAATGATGTCTTAGAGCCTTGGGGCTCTATTTCTCTGTTCGTGCTTCGTTGACCAAGCAACGAACAATCGTGCTCTCCGTAATCATTCAGGAGTATAGCGGAGAGAT
>CAJXNF010000219.1 GCA_913056375.1 uncultured Pseudomonadota bacterium
CGATGACCATGGTCTCATCGGCCCCGCCCAGGGCGTCGAGCGCATTGAAGATGGTCTGGATGCAGGCGTCCATGTAAGCAATTTCACCGTCATATTGCGCAACTACATAATCTTTGTCCGTAATGCCTGGTGGCATCCAGCTTTTGTGAAAATCTCGGAAGGGCTTAAACTTTAAAATAGGCTCCATTGACTTGTTATCAGGCGCACATTCATCCCCATGGTAAAATAATCTCTCATAAGGTGCTGGCGGGAGATAAGGTGCATGTGGATCCATATGCCTCAAGAACAAAAGGAATGGTTGCTCAGCTTCCAACAATTCCTTAAGCCTGGGGATCGCCACATCATTTAATTTTTCTGCTTTGTGCAGTCGCCCCTCGTCCCAGCTCCCCCATGCGGGATAGTCCAAGTATTCGTCAAAGCCCCTTGAGCTGGGATTCCCTGTAAATCCAACGCAGCTCGTATAATAGCCGTGGTCTCTGAGTATCTCAGGCAGGGTCTTGATTTCCTCCCGAAGCTGGCCCTTGTGTCTTAGCGCTACTACCTGCGTATTGATCACATCGAACCCCGTCAACATGGACGCATATCCAGGAGTTGTGGGGATATTCGGGCTAAAATAGTTTTTAAAACATACCCCTTCACGGGCTATCTGATCGATGTGAGGAGAGGTATTGCGCGTGTAGCCATTACAGCCAAGGTGGTCTGAACGCAGTGAATCGATTCCAAAGAATATGATGTTCTTTTTTTCGCCCATTCTCTGATTCCTCTAGATAAATTCGAATTTTCGTCTACCCATTTTCCATGATGGAAAGCTGATCCGATAACTTGGTTCTTCGGAAATGTTCGACGTGAATTATCGTATATGATATGTAGCGTCAACTTTTATTTTTCAATCAAGTTCTTGAAATCTACATTGTCAGACAACTTACGTCTCACAAAAAAAGATTGCTTTTCTACCCTCAATTCATTTAATAAGTGCCTTTTCGTACGTGGCTGGATTTCTCAAACCATGAAAGAGAAGGAACTTTATGAAGTTGAATGAGTCCAAGCGGACGTCTGGTTGGCGTCGTTTTCTCAAGTACAGTAAGAAAATTGTTGGCGGGACCACCCTGCTCTCTGCCCTCTGCCTAACGCCCTCCGCTGTTCTGGCTGGTGGGCATGGGCTGCCCAAGGATGCTGCACCCGCAGACCAGCAGGTACTCCGTGTACCCTGCGACAACACTCGCAATGAAGTGACTTTTGATTTCGCTGTAGCGGTTTATCAGCGCTACGAGTGTATTGCCGACCTCTTCCAGGACACCTTGGTGGATCTGGATAAGGACTTCAATGTCATTCCTGCTTCTGCAGAAAGTTGGTCGGTCGATGCCAGTGGAAAAGTCTGGACCTTTAAACTTCGCGAGGGCCTCCAGTGGAGTGATGGAACCCCCCTGACAGCGGCTGACTATGAAGCAACCTTCCGTTATTCAGCAGATCCATCGAGCGCTTGGGACTTTACGTGGTTCTATTCGTTCATTGGAGCTGGTGGAATCAAGAACTGGAGCAAGGTAATTGCTGGTGAAATGCCCACCTCTGCACTAGGTATTCGGGCTGTTGATGACCTGACACTGGAAGTAGAAACCGAAGGAGTTTTCCCTCCACTGCCCGGTGTGATGAAGTTTGCCTTCTTGCTCTCCAAGAAAGCCCTGGAAGCACACGGACCCTATTACAACAACGATCCTGACACCTCTGTCTCTGCCGGACCTTACGTGCTGACAGAGTTTGATCCAGGTAATCGAATCGTTGTGGAAGCCAACCCAAATTACAAAGGGTATCGTCCGGCTCGTTTGCAACGGATCGAGGGCATCTACATGTCTCCAGCAACCTTCTTCACTGCGTTCCAACAGGGTGAAGTTGATACGGTCCCTTATGAGCGGCTGACTCCAGCAGACTTCAAGGTCATTGAGAGTGATCCCGTGTTGAAGAACAACTATCTCCGCCATTTTGGAGATTTCCGTACGGATTATCTGCTCTTCGATACCTACACGGCCCCCTTCAATGATCTGAATGTTCGCAAAGCCTTCGCCTACGCCTTGGATCGTGATGCCATCGTCAAGAACGTCTATGGTGAGATCAAAGCGATGCCTGCGCATTCCATGTTGATGCCGGGTTACCCTGCTTCTGATACCAAGGGTGAGTTGAAACAATACCAGACCTTCGACTGCCCGAAGGCCAAGAAGCACCTGGCTGACGCAGGCTATCCTGATGGGAAAGGGTTCCCAGCTCAGGAGATGTGGCTTCGTGGAGAGGGTCCGGCAATGAGCGCGGTCTATCAGGCTTCTGCCGCTTCGATTGCACAGTGCCTGAACATCAAGATTGAGGTTTCCAACAAGGACGGAAAGGTCTACATGGATGCCCTCAACGCCAAACCGACCCAGCTGACATTGGGCGCTGTCTCCTACGGAATGGACTTCTTGGATCCAGCTAATCTTTTGGGAATTTGGGTTTCTTCAGGACGACACTCCTGGACAAACGAAAAGTTTGACAGCATGGTGGCTGAAGCCAGTAACCTAGTGGGAGATGACAAGAAGCGGGAGCAGATGTTCCGTGATGCCCAAAAGATTCTGGTTGACGATGTTGGTGGAGTCTTTATTGCCCATCGCTGGCAGGGAGACTTGTTCAAGCCGTATGTCCAGGGAGACAGCTTCCGTGTACCAGACTCCAATGGAATTTCTGGAAAGCACTGGGGTAACGATTGGTACTGGGGTAACGTTTACATCAGCAATGCGAAGTAAACGGAAATCCAGACTCAAACCTGATTGGGGTTAAGACGATATGCTAGGTTACATTTGTGGGAGAATTCTTGCGTTGATGATGATTCTCCTTGCTGTGTCCGTAATCGTCTTTTCCCTGATGCACTCCGTTCCGGGCGGTCCATTCGATGAACGAAAGGGCCGCCTCCCTCCGGCCGCAAAGGCCAATATTCTCAAGAAGTACGGCTTGGATCAGCCCGTCTGGAAGCAGTACATCAATTACATGAGCCATGCGGTTCGCTTCGATTTCGGTATCCCCTACCAACGTCCTCATACGACTGTCGCCAAGTTGATTGGTAAGTCCTGGGCCATTACGGTTCAGGTCGGACTTACGACGATTGTCGTTGCCTTTGGATTCGGCATCTTAGCTGGAATTTATGCTGCCTATCATCAGAACTCCTGGGTCGACACGCTGGTCACCTTTGTTTCCAGTTTAGGGGTCACTGTGCCCAATTTCGTGGTGGCGATGTGGCTAATTCTGATCTTTGCTGTCTCCCTTGATTGGCTACCCATGGGGGGCTGGGGTTCTTCTGGTCAATGTTTGATCGACAAGTATTTCTGTACGGACTGGATCCTACCCGTGGTTGCCTATGCAATTGCACCGATGGCTATCGTGGCCCGCTACACCCGAGCCAGCATAGTCGAGGTGATGGGTGAAGATTATGTCCGCACAGCCAGGGCCAAGGGACTCTCTGAGGTCAAAGTGATGCGCAAGCACGTCTTCCGCAATGCCCAGATCCCAATGGTCACTGCTCTTGGAACTGAGATCCCCAACCTGATCACAGGAAGTATCTTCATTGAATCGACCTTCCGCATCAACGGTCTCGGCAAGTACTTTGTCACAAGTACGCTGAATAGGGACTATCCAATGATCATGGCCACCTTCCTCCTCGTTGCTTTTCTTTGGGGAATTCTTTATCTGCTGACGGACATCGCCTACACCATGATTGACCCACGGGTTCGTCTGGGCGCCAAATCGCTTTCCTAAATCTACCCTTGAGTAACTCCACACCAACCAGACGTAGCTTTCTGAAGGATGCCATTCGGCGTTTTTCCCAGAACAGATTAGCTTTGCTCGGCTTGTTTCTCGTGGGATTTATTCTGTTCTTAGCACTCTTTGCGGATCTGCTCTCCCCCTTTGCTTACGACCGAGTCTACTTTGATCGGGTGTTGCTGATGCCTTTTGATCACCCAGAGCATCCACTTGGTACTGATGAGGTCGGTCGTGACTATCTGAGTCGTCTGATTTACGGGGCTCGTACTTCAATGATGGTCAGTCTCTCCGTGCAGTTGATCGCACTGGCCATCGGGCTACCGATTGGAGCGCTGGCAGGCTATTTTGGGGGCGCCTTCGACTTTGTGATTTCAAGAATCATTGACATCATGACTGCCTTTCCAGCCTTGCTCTTCACCATCCTGATCATTTCCGTCCTGGGTGGAGGGATGCTGACCATCATCGTAGCCCTGAGCATCACCAGTTGGATTGTCATTGCCCGTATCACCCGGGCCCAAATCTTGACCCTACGCGAACAAGAATACTGCACTGCTGCCCGAGGCATCGGTGCATCGGAATGGCGCATCCTCTTTCGACATCTACTACCTAACGCCATGAGCCCGATCCTGATTGCCGTTAGCTTGGGGATCCCAACGGCGATTTTTGCGGAAGCTGGACTGAGCTTTTTAGGGTTGGGGGTCAACGATCCAATTGCGAGCTGGGGGAAAATGGTTGGGGCCAGCAATGCCTATGTTCGGGTCTATTGGCATCTCGCATTATTGCCCACCTTAGCCATTGCGCTAACCATGCTGGGCTTTTCCTTTCTGGGAGACGGCTTACGAGATGCACTGGACCCCAAACAAAAGATTCGGGTGTGAATATGGATGAGGCCCTGTTAGAAGTCGAAGATCTCCACGTTCACTTTCCCACCCCAGATGGGGTTGTGCAGGCTGTCAATGGAATCAGTTACAGTTTGGGCAAACAGGAGATTCTGGCGATCGTTGGCGAAAGTGGTTCGGGCAAGAGTGTTGGGGTACTCTCGCTGCTGCGCCTGATTCCAACTCGGGATTGCGAAGTCCAAGGGAGTGTTCACTTTGAAGGTCGCGACCTCCTCCAGTTGAGTGATGCAGAGATGCGAGAGCTACGGGGAAATCGAATTGCGATGGTTTTTCAGGATCCGATGACATCCCTGAATCCTGTCTTGCGCATCGGCGATCAAATCCAGGAATCGATCATTGAACATCAGGGAATTTCTGAAAAGGTCGCCAAAAGCAGAGCAATTGAACTGTTAGAATTGGTAGGCATCCCTGAGGCAGAAAAACGTTATCGTCACTACCCCCATCAATTTTCCGGAGGTATGCGACAACGAATCATGATCGCCGCTGGACTCGCTTGTGAGCCATCCGTTTTGATTGCCGATGAACCAACAACCGCGTTGGACGTGACCATTCAGGCCCAGATTATTGATCTGGTCAAAAAACTGCGTCGAGAGATTGGGATGTCTGTGATCTGGATCACACATGATTTAGGAATTGTTGCTGGCCTGGCAGATCGGGTAGCCGTGATGTATGCAGGAAAAATTGTGGAGTTTGCTCCCGTTGATCAACTCTTCAAAACGCCGCAACATCCTTACAGCAGAGGGCTCCTGAATTCTTTGCCCCGGTTGGACACTCGCTCCGAAAAACCTCTTGAAGCGATTGAAGGGCTTCCCCCGA
>CAJXNF010000220.1 GCA_913056375.1 uncultured Pseudomonadota bacterium
CCCAGTGTCAACGGTTGAGTTAGCTGCAACATATTGCTGAGCTTCACGGCGTGCTTCGGTGGTCAAGCGAGTTGGATCAGAAGAACCAAAATGCACATGATTACCGCGTCGTAGACGGTGCCAACGCTCCAAAATATGCTCTACCTGATTGACTGTCAGCCGCATTGGATGATCCTTAGAAAATAGTCTTGCGACGTCGTGGTTGTGGGCGATTGCTTTTCACCGCACCATAACTCAATTGCTGGAGCAAGGTTTTGATTTCAGTAATTGTCACATTACGTTCCTGAGCAACACGTCTTGCGAATTCCTGCTCAGCTCTACTGATTTTCTCTAGCAAACGCTGTAAGCCTTGGGGCTCCAAAATTTCATCTAGTTTAGTTGGGAAGCTTTGATCCCAATCATTTAATAGTGAGTCGATACGCTGCAGGTCCTCAAGACAATCTTCTTTTTCTTCTAGCAGCGGCAAGGCATCGTCAAGGTGTGACAGTGCTAGCTGCTGTTGCGCTAGCACATCCCATCGCCGCAACAGTGCGCGTTTTTTCTGTAGCAACAACATTCCATCACTGTGCTGCAGCCTATCATTTGCCAATACAGAACTCCGCGAAAACCCGACTCAGCAAATCATCTGCTGTCGTTTGCCCAACGATATCACCAAGTGCGTTTAAGGCTCTCCGCAGTTCAGCAGCCACGAATTCTTCACCTGTCCGCTGCTGAAGAAGATTTTGTGCTATCTCCAAACTCTCCGATGCTTTTTCGGCCGCTGCCTGTTGACGCAGATTTGTCAACCAGGATTCTTCCAAAGGCGGAACATTTTCTGAAATGCTGTTGTGGTAGAGAGCTTCTTCCAGTTCCTCTAGTTTTCCTACCTGATGGACCGAAAATGGAATCCATCGAGATTGAATACTATCTTTCCATTTCGGCAGTTCTTGGTCCCACAGATCTGCTTTCGTAGCCACAATCAGCGAAGGTTTATCTTCAACCTCTGCGAATAGTTCTTGATCTTCCGCCTGCAATTCCTGAGAACCGTCGAGTAGCAACAACACAAGATCTGCTTGCTCAATAGCCTTTTTTGTTCGCTCTACCCCTTGCTTTTCTACCAGATCTTCCGTTCGCCGTATTCCCGCAGTATCGCTGAGCCGAAAAGCCACTTGGTGAATTTCTAAGGACTCTTCAATTATATCTCTAGTTGTACCTGGAATTTCCGTAACGATCGAGCGATTTTCACGCAGCAGGGCATTCATCAGCGAAGATTTGCCTACGTTTGGTCGACCACACAGAACCACATGCACACCATTGCGCAGTAGACGCCCTTGCTTACCTTTCTGCAACAGTCCTTCCAATTTGCTGCGTAAGGACTGGAGTCTGCGCTCACAATCAGTTTGACCCGTGAATTCTTCGTCCTCATCTGGAAATTCAATCCAAGCTTCAATCAGCGAAGCAATCTGGATGAGTTCTTCCTGTAGTTGCTGAATGGTCTCGTATAGCCGTCCTCTTAGCTGTTGGGCGGCGAGTAGGACCGACATGCGCGAATCTGCGTGGATCAAGTCAGCAATCGCTTCTACACGAGTCAGGTCCAGTCGTCCATTGAGAAATGCACGGCGAGTGAACTCTCCGGGTTCTGCCAAACGCACACCCAGCATCAGAATTTGCTGCAACACCATCTGGAGCATCTGAGGACTGCCATGGCACTGCAATTCAACCACATCTTCTGCGGTGAAGGAATGTGGCCCGCGCATGACAACCAGCATTGCTTCATCAACCAGCTGTCCCTCTATATTCAGCCAACCATGTCTCAGCTTTCTGTTCGGTGATTCTGCAACCGTTCCACCATGACTTGGCTGAAAAATGGTTTCTACCGAGGTAATTGCCGTAGAACCACTGACACGAATTACTCCTAATCCACTGGGTTGCAGTGGTGTGGCAATAGCGACGATAGTATCAGCGAACATACCTGTTCTAACCAGACCTTTCCCTAGGACTGTGACTGAACCAAGTGCAATAGATTTCTAGGCAGTACGTTCGCTTGTGCGGCTTGTGCGACTGCGAACTGATTCATGATTTGGAGGCGTGTGAATTCAGCAAGTTCCATCGCCACATCAGCATCGCGTATTATCGATTCAGCGGCAGACAAGTTTTCTGCATCTAGCCGAAGGCTGACCAAGTTGCTTTGCAGGGCCGAGCGCTGTAAGGCACCTAACTCTCCACGTGAACTAGCAATCTCACTGATCGCTTTATCCACAATGCTGATCGCAGATGCTGCGCCTGACGGAGTACGAACATCAACCTCTGCCAAACTTGAGCTTCCATCCTCAGAACTACCAATCCCCAATTTGTCGGTGGTAATGTTTGGCAAAGCCAGCTTGAGCGTATTGCCTTTGTCAGCACCAATCTGAAATTCCAATTCTGGGTTTGTTCCATTCAATAATGGCTTGGATCCAAATTGCGTGTTCTGAGCAATTCGATCTATTGAACTGAGAGCATTCTGAATTTCAGACTGAGACGCAGCAACAACCGACTCATTATTCACACCAGTATTTGCTGCTGCGACTGCTCGCTGACGAATATTGACCAGTAGTCTCGAAACTTCGTCCATTGCACCTTCTGCAGTTTGCACTACCGAAGCTGCTACTTCACTATTCTGAGCGGCTTCCTTCAAACTACTGATCTGGGACCGTAAACTCTCCGAAATTACTAAAGAAGCCGGACCATCGGTAGCTGAGTTAATTTTTTGTCCCGATGCTAGTTTCTCAATAGATTTTGAGAGCATCGCATCATTCTGGGCTAAGTATCGATTAGCAGTCAGCGCCTCAATATTTTGATTGATTCGCAGGCTCATACCAATCTCCTATCGTTGATTTTATTCTTTAATTCGAAATCTCATCCCGATAAATTTAGGGTAAGTTTGCAAATTTGAGAATCTTTCTCACCTAGAGGTCAGGCCAATGGGGTGGAATCACCACTGGCCTAAAGACCTCTTCTTCATTGAGAAGAAAGCAAGTGAGCTACATTTTGTGGCATTGCATTGGCCTGAGCCAATTGTGCTGTCGCAGCTTGTGTCATGATTTGGTTGCGTGTGAAAGCAGCCAGTTCCACCGCTACGTCTGCATCACGAATATTGGATTCAGCTGCAGTTAGGTTTTCAGTCGCCACTCTGAGACTGGTAAGATTTGACTCCAGAGTGTTTTTCTGGAAAGCGCCCAAATCTCCACGACTCATCGTTACTTGACTGATGGCTTCATCAATCATACTCATTGCCGCAGTAGCACCTTCGCTAGTTGTAACATCCACGTCAGCTAAACTGGAAAAACCACCAACGTTGGGTGCCCCCTTGGCCAATTCTGTCGTGATTACGTTTGGCAAAGCAATACTCGCAGTCTGGCCTTGATTTGCTCCAATCTGGAAAGACAGATTCTTCTGCGTTGAATCTTCTTCACTGCCGTTCAAAAGCTTCTCCCCACCAAACTGAGTGTTCTGAGAAATTCTGTCTATTGAACTCAGTGCGTTCTCAATTTCCTTCTGAGAAGCAGTAACCATATTCTGGTCATTTACTCCCACATTGGCCGCTGCAACTGTTCGCTGTCGCATGTCCACCAGAAGCCTAGATACCTCATTCAGTGCACCTTCAGCTGTTTGTACAATTGAAATTGCTGACTCATTGTTTTCTGTAGCTTGGTGCAAACTCGCCACTTGCGCTCTCAAACCTTCAGAAATAACCAGAGAAGCTGGGCCATCAGCACCTGTATTGATCTTCTGTCCAGATGACAGTCGTTCAATCGATTTCGCCAGCAGCTGGTCATTTTGAGCCAGATTTCTGTGAGCGTTCAGGGCTTCAACGTTGTTGTTGATTCGCAAACTCATTTTCAACTCCTTGTAATTTGGAAATTATATTTCCTGAGTGACTTCCTTCCGTGAAAGCAGCGGGGATATATCCGTAGCACCCCACCCAGATTCGATTTTTGATTTCGAATCTCTGTTCATCCTCCATGACGAACAGCACAAATCCATTGCTCGGCTTTGGGCCGAAAGGAAATTAACAGGGCTTGAATCAAAATAATTAGATTAATCTAAATTATTTTGATTTTGATAACACAGGCCATCAGAAGACTGCTTGGCCTTCGCAATCAAATGGATAATTGCTCCGAATTATCCAGAAAAAGGTTAAATACCAATCCAAGCAAGTTGGATCGGAATATTTGATGTCAAAGAACGAAGTGAAGAAATAGCAGTCAATTGCTAAATCAATATTTATTCAGAATTCAATCTAGACAACTTTAGTTATCTAATGAGCTTAAATAGCAGTAACATTTACTTTTAGAATGTGATTTTTAAAATCATCATCTAAAGAATTACAATTGCTAGATAGATGAATAAGTCTTGGAATTTTTTCACAATCACTAAAGTAAGTGCTTGTGAAACTACCACACTAGAACTCCTCTTCAACTAGATGAATCTAACCCATCAAATTGAAAATAGAGGATCTAAATTTCAAAGCTCGAGACCACTACACAATAAATTCTATCTAATACCCTGAAGCTCAATAAGACAGAAAATCTTATCAGAATAATTTCAGCCTGATCTAGACTTCACAAACCAATATCTCAAGGGATTCGTTCTGTTCACTCTAGCAATAAGTATCCGGTTTATAATTGAACTAATTTAGTTCTATAAACTAGCGGTAATTCACTATTAGAGGGTGTTGGACACTCTAACTCTATTTACTCTGGTCACTTCAATGAGCGGTCAGGTCTAAGTAGAGTTATCCTCCATAATTCCACATCTACTTCTAATCAAAGACCTTAGCCAAACTTGCTTACTGACTGGCTAGCAGAGCCATCACATTTTTGGGCATTGCATTCGCCTGAGCCAACTGAGCGGTCGCCGACTGTGTCATGATCTGGTTGCGTGTGAACGCTGCCAACTCCACAGCCATATCGGCATCCCGAATGCTAGACTCTGCAGCTGTCATGTTCTCCGAGGCAATTCTTAAACTGGTCAGATTAGACTCAAGGGTGTTCTTCTGGAACGCTCCTAAGTCACCTCGAGCGACCGCAATCTCTTCAATCGCCTTGTCAATCACTCCCATCGCATCCTCGGCACCCTGGCCAGTCGTTACATCCAGATCGGCCAAACTCGCAAAGCCACTGTCATTGGAAACTCCTACCGCCAACTGATTCGTCGAAACATTCGGCAAACTCACGCTGGCAATCTGACCCTGGTTCGCTCCAATCTGGAATGATACCAATGGATTGCCCTGCGCATCCAGATTACTCCCGTCTAGCAAGTTCTTGCTGCCAAACTGAGTGTTCTGGGAAATCCGGTCGATCGCCTCCAGGGCATTCTCGATCTCTTTCTGAGAAGCGTTGACCGAGTTCTGATCATTGATCCCAAGGTTGGCTGCAGACACTGCCCGTTGGCGCATGTCCACCAACAGCTTCGACACCTCGTTGAGTGCTCCCTCTGCGGTCTGTACCAAAGAGATCGCTGCCTCA
>CAJXNF010000221.1 GCA_913056375.1 uncultured Pseudomonadota bacterium
CATAAATTCTGTCAACAGCGTCAGCTGATTCTTGCCGAATCAGGTTTTGAATTTGCAAATCCAGAGGAACACTTTGGACATTATTTTCCTGAGCCTGAGCAATGTTAAACGTCAGAATGAAAAGACAAAAGCTTGTGAAAATTTTTAGGGGGACCATTTTTTTTCTCACCCTCATGCTTCCCTTTGGGGCCTCCGCCCAAAAGTATCGCAGGGATTGTTACTTGTCTGAACAGGCAAGATACAACTGCTTCATGCAGAGTCATACAGGATCGCTGGAAACTGCTAAGACTCGAGCTGCAGAGCGCAGGGATATTCTTGAACAACAAGCTGCAGCAAGGCCAGATCTGATTGCAGAAAGAAACCAACGTAGGGAGAGAGAGTTGCAAGAATTGCGGCAAATTGTGGAAGCTGCTCTTCGGCGAAATGTTACTAATGAGGGGAAGAAATACCAGGTTAACTATGGGATTGTCCTGGAACCCAGAGCGGTTGAGAGTCAAGAGCAGTCAGACAGGTAGGTCTTGTGAATCAATATAATCGCTCATATTTTCAGTGAGATATTTTTCCAACTCCACTTCGTTTCCTTCGGCAGCACTTCTCTCTACAACGGTAAAAGTCCCGGATAATTTCTTCAGAAGTTGAACCTGCTCCTGCTCAATCGGATCTAGCTCCTCCACCTTGATTGCATTCATCTCTTGCTCACTTGCCCTAGTCACTTCAAAGATTTGTATTTTCGTAATAGATGGAATTTGTAAAAATTCATTCAGTTTAGTTTGAGCCGGCTTCTTGGCACCTAATCTATTGAAATGATGTAGGTTGTTCTCAGCGTCTAAGAATGCAAAAAAGCTAATTCGTGAATTTTCTAGAAACTGATCTGGTTCGTTGATCCGATAATTTTTGTGCTCAAGAACAAAACTATAAATTTGTCCAGATTTAAGAGTTTTGGTCTGCTGAAGCCGTAATTTTTGAGACAGAGTCATTTTTTGGAAGGGTCAAAAATATTCAAAAAATTTTTTGCTCATCATCAAGCGATCAAATAGCTTTGTCAAGGTATCTAGTTGATTGAATTTACTAAGGATGAATCCCGGTTGATTGTAAAATCAGATCATTATTACAAGCAGCTAAGTGGATAGGATTTTAGATAACAATTGAAAATTATCTAGGTTGTTGTAGTGTCTGCAAGTTTAAATATTGTTACTAATTAGAGTGATTCCACACTCTGGGTTGTTATTTTACAAACAATTTCACAAACCCTCTTCTTGGAGTAAATCGTGGCCAAGATTCAAGTAGCCAACCCAGTCGTTGAGCTGGACGGCGATGAGATGACCCGAATCATTTGGCAGAAAATCAAGGAAAAATTGATTCACCCCTACCTTGATATTGATCTGCGATATTATGATCTTTCTGTCCAGAAAAGGGACGAAACAAACGATCAAATTACCTTGGATGCAGCAAAAGCAATTCAAGAGCACAATGTCGGAATCAAATGTGCGACTATCACTCCAGACGAGGATCGAGTAGTAGAATTCAATCTCAAGAAAATGTGGAGGTCTCCTAATGGAACTTTGCGCAATTACTTGGGAGGCACTGTTTTCAGGGAACCCATCATTTGTAGCAATGTTCCCAGGCTCGTCAAAGCATGGAAAAAACCCATCATTGTTGGGCGCCACGCATTTGCCGATCAATACAAGGCTACAGATTTCAAGGTGAGTGGCCCAGGAACCCTAAAAATTAGTTTTGAGCCTGCTGATGGAGGAGAGGCTGTTAATCATGAGATTTATCAATTTGAAGGAGCGGGGGTAGCACTTGGAATGTACAATACCAAGGCATCGATCATAGACTTTGCCCGGTCTTGTATGAGTTATTCTTTGTCAAAAAACTATCCGCTCTACCTCTCCACAAAGAACACCATCCTCAAACAATATGATGGAATGTTCAGAGATACATTTCAGGAGGTGTTTGATGCTGAATTCAAAGAGCAATTTGATAAAGCAGGATTGACCTATGAGCACCGACTCATCGATGATTTGGTTGCTCAAGTACTCAAGTGGGACGGAGGAATCGTTTGGGCCTGTAAAAATTACGATGGTGATGTTCAGTCTGACACGGTTGCCCAAGGATTTGGTTCATTGGGATTGATGACATCGGTCTTGGTGTGTCCGGATGGCAAGACAATCGAAGCTGAAGCCGCACATGGAACCGTTACCCGACACTACAGGGATCACCAAAAAGGCAAGCCAACCAGCACCAACCCAGTGGCAAGTATTTTTGCTTGGACAGTTGGCCTCAAGCATCGTGGAAAATTGGATGGCAATGCAGACTTGATTCGTTTTGGGGAAACTCTCGAAAAAGTGTGCGTAAGTACTATTGAGGGTGGGGTGATGACCAAAGATCTCGCTGTCGCAATCACTGGAAGTACTAATCCATCTAAGGAAAATTACGTGTATACAGATGAATTTTTGGATGCTTTAGACAGTGGTCTGCAGAAAGCGATGAGTTAATAATTTTTCTGATTTCTAATCAATAGACACTCAGCTGATCAAGGATCTAGCTTATGAAAAGAGTAAAAGTTGCTGTAACCGGGGCGGCAGGCCAAATTGGCTATGCAATGGTTTTTCGACTAGCCTCTGGAGCCATCTTCGGACCTGATACTGCAGTTCAACTTCAACTGCTGGAACTGGAGCAAGCCCTTCCCGCACTGGAAGGGGTCAAGATGGAATTGGATGATTGTGCTTTCCCTCAATTGGAAAAAGTAACCTGTACTTCGGATGCGAATGTCGCTTTCGGCGATGCAGATTATGTCTTATTGGTGGGAGCCGCCCCCAGAAAAGCTGGAATGGAGCGAAATGATCTCTTAGAAATCAATGGGAAGATCTTTGTTGGTCAAGGTAAAGCAATCAATGACAATGCAGGTGAAAATGTAAGAATTATTACAGTAGGTAATCCCTGTAATACCAATGCATTAATCGCTATGAACAACGCCCCAAAAATCGGCGCAGATCGCTGGTTTGCTATGACCGCATTGGATGAAAATCGGGCCAAAAGTCAGTTGGCCCAAAAGGCTGGAGTTTTAATTCGTGAGGTCAGCAATGTTGCTATTTGGGGAAATCATAGTGCGACCCAGTATCCTGATTTCTACAATGCACTGATTCAAGGCCAACCGGCTACTGAGGTGATTACAGACCATGAATGGCTGAAAGGTGAATTCATCAGTGTGGTCCAACAACGTGGCGCAGCAATCATCAAAGCTCGAGGGGCTTCTTCAGCAGCATCCGCTGCAAACGCTGCTCTCGATACAATCATGCGTCTAGAAAAGCCCACTCCAGCAGGAGATTGGTTCAGCGCAGCGGTTCCAAGCGATGGAAGTTACGGAATTCCAGAAGGCTTGCTCTTCAGCTACCCACTGCGTAGCAATGGAGAAAGCTATGAAATTGTGCAGGGCGTTGCATTGAATGATTTCGCCCAAGCTAAGCTAGATATCACTCGCAAAGAGTTGGAAGAAGAAAGAGATGCTGTGAAGAGCATGCTGAATTGAAATTGAATTCAACGATAGCGAACTCTTGCTTGCCTAGCCTTGAATAATTGGGAATATCAACAGTCGTTATTCCATTCTCAGAGGACTGATGAAAATACACGAGTATCAGGCAAAACAAATTTTAGCCAATTATGGCGTAACCATACCCCGTGGAAAAGTAGCATTCACCGTTGATGAAGCGGTGAAAGCCGCCGAAGAATTGGGAACTGAGATCTGTGTGGTGAAGGCTCAAATTCATGCAGGTGGACGTGGAAAAGGTGGTGGTGTCAAGGTTTCAAAAGGCTTGGAAGCTGTGCGTACAAATGCAGAGCAGATTCTTGGGATGCAACTGGTTACTCACCAGACTGGGCCAAAGGGTCAGCAAGTTAAAAGGGTCCTTGTCGAAGAAGGAATGGACATCAAGAAAGAACTTTATGTCTCATTGCTGGTTGATCGGGGTTCTCAGCAAGTGGTGATGCTGGCCTCCACAGAAGGGGGAATGGACATTGAGCAGGTTGCGGCAAACACCCCTGAAAAAATTCTTAAAGTTGGTATCGATCCAACTATTGGAATGAGGCCCTACCAAGCTACCGAGTTGGCGTATGGTTTAGAGATTGACATGATCAATCCAAAATTGATTAGGCCCGCAGCAGCTCTGTTCCAAGGGCTTTACGAGGCCTTTGTGAATGAAGACTGCTCCTTGGTTGAGATCAATCCTTTGGTGCTCACTGGTGATGGCCGGGTCATTGCCTTGGATTCGAAGATCACAATCGATGACAATGCTTTGTTCCGACACAAGGATACGCTTGAGCTGAGAGATCTTGACGAAGAGGATCCTGCTGAAACCGAAGCTTCAGAAAATGACCTCAATTACATTCGATTGGACGGCTCGATTGGATGTATGGTCAATGGTGCTGGTCTTGCCATGGGGACAATGGATATCATTAAGGCTTGTGGTGGTGAACCAGCCAATTTTCTTGATGTTGGGGGGGGGAGTACCCAGGAAAGAGTTGAATTGGCGTTTCGGCTGATTTCCAGCGATCCACATGTAAAGTGCATCTTGATCAACATTTTTGGTGGGATTGTGAGGTGTGATATGGTAGCCGCAGGTGTCGTCGCTGCGATCAAGGATGTCGATCTGAAAGTGCCGGTTGTGGTTCGTTTGGAAGGAACTAATGCAGCAGAAGCACATCAAATCGTCAATGATTCTGGTCTTGGTAGTCGCCTCCAAATGGCAGATGGTTTAAGAGATGCTGCCGAAAAAGCAGTTGCCGCTGTTGCCTGATCACCCCTCAAATGAGTATTGAAAGGAAAGTATGACAGTCCTCGTCAACAGCGAAACGCGAGTCTTGGTTCAAGGAATCACTGGATCCCAAGGACAACTTCATACCCGTGGTTGTAGGGATTATGGAACCAATATTGTCAGTGGAGTGACCCCCGGCAAGGGTGGGCAAGACTTCGAAGGGGTTCCAATTTTCAACACTGTGAAACAGGCAGTGGAGGCTACTGGGGCGAATGCAACCATGATTTTCGTTCCACCTCCGTTTGCCGCAGACGCTATTATTGAGGCAGCAGCAGTCAAAATCCCACTCATTGTGGCGATTACCGAAGGTGTGCCTGTCCAAGATATGGTGAGAGCGGTAAATTATGTAAAACGGCAGGGAGTCAGATTGATTGGGCCCAACTGTCCTGGGGTCATCACTCCGGGAGAATGTAAAATCGGCATCATGCCTGGCAGCATTCATCAGCCTGGTAAAATTGGTGTGGTCTCACGTTCCGGAACTTTGACTTACGAGGCTGTGGGGCAACTCAGTGGGGTTGGCCTAGGTCAGAGCACTTGTATTGGAATTGGGGGAGATCCAGTAAACGGGACCAATTTTATTGATTGTCTGCGGATGTTTCAGGATGACCCTGGAACTGAAGCGATTGTGATGATTGGCGAAATTGGCGGTGATGCTGAAGAA
>CAJXNF010000222.1 GCA_913056375.1 uncultured Pseudomonadota bacterium
TCTGGTGGCTTCAATGAAATCAAGTGCATAGTTGTTATGCTCTTCCATTCCAGTGGCTACTGTCAGAATATTAGGATCAAAGATGATGTCTGATGGAGGAAAGCCAATGGACTCTGTCAAGAGTTTATAGGCTCTTTGGCAGATTCGAACTTTATCTTCCTTGGAGGCAGCCTGACCTTCTTCATCGAAAGCCATCACGACAGCAGCTGCGCCATATCTGCGAAGAGTTTTAGCCTGCCGAAGGAAAACCTCTTCCCCTTCTTTGAGCGAAATTGAATTGACTAAAGCTTTCCCCTGAATACATTTCAGACCTGCTTCAATCACGGACCATTTTGAACTGTCGATCATGATCGGCACCCTGGCAATGTCTGGCTCCGAGGCGATCAGGTTCAGAAAGTGCGTCATTGAGGCCTCACCGTCCAAAAGGGCCTCATCGAAATTCACATCGATAATGTCAGCTCCTGCTTCAACCTGCTGCCGGGCGATGGAGAGCGCTTCATCAAAGTCCCCATTCAAAATTAATTTTTTGAATTTTGGCGATCCGGTGACGTTGGTTCTTTCTCCAATCAAGAGAAAACCTTTGTCTGTGGTGGCGTTCAAAGGCTCAAGACCAGCGTATCGGCTAAAGGCATCTACAGTTTGAAGCTTTCTAGGAGGCATCTTTTGGACTATTGCCACCATTTGCTTGATGTGATCCGGGGATGTGCCGCAGCAACCTCCCATTATGTTCATCCACCCCTGCTCAGCGAAATCCTTTAGGAAATTGGCAAACTCTTCAGGTGTCTGGTCGTACTCACCCATCGCATTAGGCAA
Source organism: uncultured Pseudomonadota bacterium (assembly GCA_913056375.1). Lineage (GTDB taxonomy): Bacteria > SAR324 > SAR324 > SAR324 > NAC60-12 > JCVI-SCAAA005. Next base: position 814 of record CAJXNF010000222.1, read on the forward strand.
ACCTGCATTGGGATAACAACCCATGAAAAATTTTGATTTTGTGCTGAGTTCTTCTAGGAAGGGCCGCATTTCCTGAGCACCAAGCGCACAATTGATTCCGACTGCAATTGGATTGGCGTGCTCAATCGAGTTATAAAAAGCTTCCAAAGTCTGACCAGAGAGAGTTCTGCCCGAGGCGTCAGTAATGGTCACTGATAAGAAGAGTGGTAGGCGAATATTTTGTTCCTCAAATACCTGCTCAATCGCATAGATTGCGGCTTTCATGTTCAAGGTGTCAAAGCTGGTCTCACACAAAAGAAGGTCTACCCCTCCTTCAATCAGTGCTTCCACCTGTTCCTTGTAGGCATTGACCACCTCATCAAAATTGACCGCCCGATAAGCAGGGTTGTTCACATCTGGGGACATGGAGGTGGTTCGATTCGTTGGGCCGATCGCACCAGCGACAAAGGCGGGATGGGAAGGGTTTTCAAGCTGGAATGAATTTATGGCATCTCTAGCAATTTGGGCTGCATGAAGATTGATTTTGTAGACTTCGGATTCTAGCTGGTAGTCTGCCTGGGAGATACGGTTTGCGTTGAAGGTATTGGTTTCAATGATGTTTGCACCGGCTCGCAAAAAATTGAGGTGGATATCTTTAATGACCTCAGATTTGGTTATAGAGAGTAGATCGTTGTTTCCTTGAAGTGCATGGGTATGCTTATGGTAGAAAGATCCCCGAAAGTCTTCCTCTCTTAAACGGTATCCCTGAATCATGGTGCCCATCGCACCATCAAGGAAAACAATTTGTTTGGTCAATAAAGCTTGTAGGCGTTGACCATTGGAGTTGGTAAATTGCTGTTCTAAATCCATTAAGTTTTTCAAATCAGTATATGCGCATTTAGTGATGAATTTGAAATATGCAACAGCCATGAAAGAAAAGCAAGGGAAATGGGCGCTGCTGAGATTCTAGACTCACTAAATGGATTTTGATCAGTTTCCTTTGGAAAATTCATGGATACTACATTCTTGTCTTCAGAGATGAGATCGCTGGAAAAGCATTGCAAATTCGATTTGAGATTCTTAGTTTGCGGTGTGTTTTTTTGAAATTTCTTGTTCGAGATCAATATGACCCCTGCTTTAGCAAACCAACTTCTCGTTTCGAATTTTCGATTGCCAGCTGAATTACCCGATAAGTACAAAGATTTTTGCAAAGGGTTGCTGGGTTTTTTGCCAGAAGACAGAATTTTTACAGATAAGCTCAGATGTCTCGCTTATGGTACAGACGCCAGTTTTTACCGTATGGTACCCAAAGTTGTTGTAAAAGTAGCTGAAGAGGACGAGGTCTCCAGTCTCCTTCGTTTGGCATATCAACTAGAAATACCAGTAACTTTTAGAGCTGCGGGTACTAGTCTTTCAGGACAAGCGATTACCGACTCTGTACTGGTTTTGTTAGCGGGGAATTGGACTGGTGCTAGAGTAGAATCCAATGGTGAACGGATCGCCTTGGAACCTGGTGTGATTGGGTCAAGAGCAAACGATATTTTGAAGCCATTTGGCAGAAAAATTGGCCCTGATCCAGCCTCCATCAATTCTGCGATGATTGGTGGGATTGCAGCCAATAACGCTAGTGGCATGTGCTGTGGAGTCGATTTCAACAGCTACCGTACCCTGCACAGTATGCGAGTCATTCTAGCGGATGGTCATCTTCTCGATACAGACGACCCACAAAGCTGCGAACGTTTTCGTAGGAATCATCGTGAACTGTTGGACTCCCTAGCCTCCCTTGCATATCAAGTTTGTAGTAACACGGAACTATCTGACCGTATCAAGCACAAGTATCAGATTAAAAACACTACAGGTTACAGCTTGAATGCCTTGGTAGATTACCATGATCCTCTTGAAATTCTTCAGCATCTCATGATCGGGTCAGAAGGAACTTTGGGGTTCATCTCAGAAATCACCTATAGAACTATTCCTGATCCAGCACACAAAGGGACCGCACTTGTCTTGTTTCCAGACATTGTTTCTGCTTGTTCGGTAGTGACCGAATTAAAAAAACAGAAGATCGATGCTGTTGAACTCTTTGATCGCTCAAGTCTTAAGGCCATTGAAGACCAGCCCACCGCCCCAAAGCATCTCAAAGGTCTGCATGAAGACGCATGTGCTCTTTTGATTGAGACAGGAGACCAACGAGCAAACCTGAGGGACGCAAAAGTCAGTAAGATCATCAAGCTTCTGAGCACTAAAAAAGTCTTGGTGGAGCCTGAGTTTACTTCAGATTCAAGCGAAGCCGCGGGGCTCTGGAAACTCAGAAAGGGACTTTTCCCATCGGTTGGCAATCTGAGAAAGGCAGGGACAACAGTCATTATCGAAGATTTTGCTGTTCCAGCCAAGAGATTGGCTGAGGCCGTAGTTGATCTGAGAGATCTGTTTGACAAGTATCAGTATGAAGATGCGATCCTCTTTGGGCATGCGCTTGAAGGGAACCTTCACTTTTGCTTCACCCAAGATTTTTCAACACAAGCAGAAGTCGATCGTTACGAGAATTTGATGGCAGAGGTTTGTGAACTTCTTGTAGAAAAATATGATGGCTCATTGAAGGCGGAACATGGTACTGGCAGAAACATGGCGCCTTATGTGGAATTAGAATGGGGAAAAGAAGCGTATGGGTTGATGAAACAAATAAAGCATTTGTTTGATCCTGCGAACTTGTTGAATCCTGGGGTGATTCTAAACAATGATCCCAAGATCCATGTTAAACAACTTAAACCTCTCCCGGTGGCAAATGAGATAATCGACAAATGCATTGAATGCGGGTTTTGTGAGGTTCAGTGTCCCTCAAGGGACTTGAGTTTATCCCCTAGGCAAAGAATCACCGCATGGCGAGAAATCACCAGACTAACAACTACGGGAGAAAATAGAGAACTACAGTCGGAATTGAGGAAGCTTTATCACTATGACGGTGAGGATACCTGTGCTACAGACGGTCTTTGTGCAATGAACTGTCCGGTAGATATTGATACAGGTAAATTGATCAAGGAGTTGCGCTTTGACCAGCACTCCAGTCTTGAAAATAGCATTGCCAATTGGTGTGAGAGCAACTTTGCGCTGGCTTCAAAACTGGCTCGTCTGGGCTTGGCGGCGGCAAATATATCTCACAAGGTACTTGGTAGTGATTTACTTGTCGGATTCAGCCGTATTATTCGAAAAGTAAGTGGTAATCAAATTCCCCAATGGAATCCGCATTTTCCGAAGCCAGCTCCGAGGATTGATTGGCAACATGAAGCCAAGACTAATTTGAGCAAAGTCGTTTACTTCCCTAGTTGTATCTGCCGGATGATGGGGCCTTCTGAAGGCAGTCATACTTCTCATGCAGAAGCAGTTCACCAAGTTCTAAATCGTGCTGGCTATCAATATATTCATCCAGAGGGAATTGAGGGATTGTGTTGTGGGGTTGCCTTCGATAGCAAAGGCTTTCCAAATCAAGCCAAGCGCAAAACAGAAGAACTCAAAGCAGCACTTTTGAAAGCATCCAACAATGGAGAATACCCAATTCTTTGCGAAACTAGTCCATGCGTTCAGCGTTTGAATCACGAATTGTCAGAATTACCAATTTATGATCCTGTTTCATTTGCAGGAGAATTTTTATTAGATCGGCTCGAGTTTCAGCAATTGGAGGAGACTGTTGTGATTCATCCAACCTGCAGTAATCGCAAGGCAGGCCATGTTGTCAAAATGCGGGATATTGCTGGGAAATGCGCAAAGGAAGTCGTTCTACCACACACAGTTACTTGCTGTGGTACTGCCGGAGATCGAGGAATCTTTCACCCTGAGCTTCCTGAAAAGGCATTGAACAGTTTGAAGGGTCAAATTCCAAAAAATTGTTCACTGGGTATTTCTAATAGCAGAACGTGCGAGCTTGGACTCTCCATGGTATCAGATGTAAAATTTGAATCTCTGTTTCACCTTCTGCTCAAGGCATCAAAGCCAAAAAATTAACTCAACTGGAGGGTTTAAGCGTGGGTAGTTCTTCGAAGACAATAGGCTCTCCGGCAATTTCTTGTTTTGCCCGAAAAACCAAGATGATTTTGTTTCCTGTAAAAGGATCTTCAAGCTTCATTTTCTGGGGAAATAGACCAGCTTCTCCCTCTTGCCATTTGTTGATCTCTACACTGAGTCGATCGCCCAAAACGCTATCTCGTTTTACCAACTCGATCGCCCGCTGATCCTCATCTCTCTTTACCACCTCCAGAAAACTAACTTTCGTAGGTTGTTGAAGTAATTCTTGAATTTCGCCCAGTTTGACGTCTACCCCTAAAAATTCTTCACGAATCTCCAGGGAATTTTCGTGGAGGGATGAAGACTGATCACGATAGTCGTACATCAGAATTTGTGAATCATTTGCTCGTAATTCCCAAATTCGACTTCCGATTACTGGAGCTAACACTCTTAAACGAACACCATCATCTTGTAGCAGTAATTCTATATCACCAGTCTGCTTCTCATGCTCAGATTGAATCAGTATACGGCCAGAATAGAGTTGTGCTGTTTTTGAAGAATTCTGAGGATTTGGAGGCTGGATCGTTTGACAAGCAGCCAGTGCAAGAATGACTTGCCAGCAGAGAAATTGAGAAATTATTT
>CAJXNF010000223.1 GCA_913056375.1 uncultured Pseudomonadota bacterium
GTATCCTGGTGCCCCCATCAGTAGTGTTGGTGCTCTATGCGATGATTGCCCGTCAGCCAGTCGGGCAACTCTGGTTGGCAGGGGTCATTCCAGGATTGATGATGGCGGCTCTGTTCATCGGTTACATTGCAATCCGCTGCAAAGCCAATCCCAAACTAGGACCGGCGCTCAGCAAGGAAGAACGCAACGTGGGGTGGCCTGAAAAGTTACGATTGCTCAGAGCAGGACTGCTGCCACTAGTCATCTTTTTTGTGATGATGGTACCCTTTGTCAATGGCTGGACTTCTCTGGTAGAAAGCTCGGCATTGGGCGCAGTAGCTGCCTTCATGGCAGCTGTGCTGAAAGGCCGGATGACCCGCAATGTCTTTGAGAACTCCGTACGGCAAACCCTTGGGGTCTCCTGCATGTTCATGTGGATCATTCTCGCCGCACTGGCCTTCGGAGCAGTATTCGATGGATTAGGTGCTGTTAAGGCGATCGAGAACCTGTTTACTACCCAGCTCAACCTCAGTCCCTGGATGATCCTGATCTTGATGCAGCTCAGCTTTCTGCTGATGGGAACCTTTCTCGACGACACTGCGATGCTGGTGATTGTGGCACCACTGTACGTGCCTCTTGTGGGTGCACTCGGATTTGACCTAGTCTGGTATGGAGTTCTCTACACGATCACCTGTCAGATCGCCTACATGACACCACCCTTTGGTTATAACCTCTTTTTGATGCGCGCAATGGCTCCTCCGGAGATTGGCATTCGCGACATCTACAGTTCCATCACACCCTTCGTGCTCGTGATGGTTTTGGCCCTTGCGCTGGTCATGGTATTCCCCGAGATCGCGCTGTGGCTTCCCAACTACATATATGAGAAGTGAACCCCAACTTCTCATGGAGCAATCCAAACAGCCAACCAAGGAGAATTCTATGAATTCGAGACGTTCGTTCCTTCGCAAAGCTGCACTAGGTGGCGCAGCCGTCGCTGCCGCACCAGCCATCATCACAGCCCAGGCCCCGATCAAGTGGCGTTTCCAAACCTACGCTGGTGCCGCCCTCGGTGAACATGTAACCAAACCAATCGTCGATTACATCAACACCGCTGCCAAGGGTGAGATGGAAGTCGAGCTGTACTATGCGGATCAAATTGTCCCCACCGGTGAACTCTTCCAGGCCTTGCAGCGTGGAACCATTGATGCTGTTCACTCAGACGATGACTCAATGGCCTCTCCAACCCCACTGCAGAAGTTTGGTGGTTACTTCCCCTTGGCAACGAAGCATGCCCTGGATGTTCCAGTTCTATTTCATCAATACGGACTGGCCGACATTTGGCGCTCCGAATATGAGAAAGTGGGAGTAGCCTGGTTGTCTGCAGCGGGACAGGATCCCTGTAACTTCAATACCAAGAAAGAAGTCACCTCACTCGCTGACCTCGAAGGATTGAAGCTCTACACCTTCCCCACGGCTGGACGCTTCCTCTCTCAGTTTGGCGTCGTGCCGGTCTCCATTCCCTACGAGGACGCCGAAGTCGCTGTCCAGACTGGAGAGCTAGATGGAATGGCATGGTCCGGAATCACCGAAGACTACACCGTTGGTTGGGCTAATGTGACGGATTACTTCCTGACCAACAACATCTCTGGTGCCTGGATTGGCTCTTTCTTCGTCAACCAGCGACAGTGGGCCAATCTGCCGGAGCACCTGAAAGCTGTGGTTATGTCCGCGATCGAAGCTGGTCACACCTACCGCAACCAGTGGTACTGGGGTGGAGAAGCTCGACTCCGTGCCAAGGGTGACAAGCTGAAACTGCGCTCGATTCCACAGAGTGAGTGGAAAGCTGTGGAAGATGCTGCCAAGGTCTTCTGGAATGAAATCGCTGAAGAAGGCGAACTTCACGCCAAGATCGTCAAGATCTTCCGAGATTACAATGACGTGATCGGGCAGGCAGGGCCTCCTTACAACTTCGGTTGATTGGACCTTGCGGAAGGTGGTCGTGTTATAGAGCCTCGACGTTTCTGTCAGAGATCCAAAATACGCTGAACTGCCTTTCTCAATGACTCGCTAGTGGCGGGTCAACCCTATCACTACTCCTGAGTCGTATGCTGGGAATCAATTTAGTCGGTTCCCAGTTTCGACTTCTTCTCCCTATCCTCTAGCCCAAGCCGAATCATGGCCGGAAACCTGTCTTTCGAAGACCTCAAGTCCCTAGCGGCAGAAGGTTCCATCGACACGGTGTTGGTCTGTCTGGTGGACATGCAAGGCCGCCTGATGGGCAAGCGCTTTCACGTGCAGAACTTCCTCGACAGCGCCCACAAAGAAACCCACTGCTGCGACTACCTGTTGGCCACCGATCTCGAGATGGCCACCCCCGATGGCTACACATCTTCAAGCTGGATCACTGGCTATGGAGACTACGTGATGCAGCCCGATCTGGATACCCTCCGGCTGGCTGCCTGGCTACCGGGAACAGCGCTGGTTCTGTGCGACATTCTTGATCATCACACGCACAAGCACGTTCCACATTCTCCTCGAGCGATGCTGCAGAAGCAGATCGAACGTCTCAAGAAATATGGACTGACCGCCAAAATGGCGACAGAGCTGGAGTTCTTCCTTTTTGAACAGGGCTTTGATCAATTGCGTAAGGCTAACTACCAGAACCTTGAGCCAATCAGCGGCTACAACGAAGACTATCACATCCTGCAGACCACCAAGGAAGAGAAGATCCTGCGTCCTCTGCGTAACCATCTCTTCGCCTCTGGCATTCCTGTGGAAAACACCAAGGGAGAAGCTGAGACTGGTCAAGAGGAGCTCAACATCCGCTACAGCGATGCTCTGGAGTGTGCGGATCATCACACAATCGCCAAGAACGCCACCAAGGAAGTCGCCTGGCAACATGGACACGCCGCAAGCTTCCTGGCCAAGTGGAATCCAAAGCGATTGGGGAGTGCCACGCATATTCACCTCTCCCTCTGGAATGACGAAAAACCGGTTTTCTACGACCCGAAGGGCAATCATGGGATGTCCAAGTTGATGGGCCACTACCTGGCTGGGCTTATCAAGTATGCCTCTGACTACACCTGGTTTCTGGCGCCCTATGTCAACAGCTACAAACGCTTCATGAAAGGCTCCTTTGCTCCAACGAAGACCGCCTGGTCGATCGATAACCGGACAGCCAGCTTTCGTCTCTGTGGCAGCGACACCAAGGCAATCCGAGTAGAATGCCGGATTGGTGGGGCTGATCTGAATCCCTATCTGGCAGAAGCGGCCTTGATGGCAGCAGGTCTCAAAGGTCTGGAAGATCAGCTTGAGTTGCCTCCTCCCACTACAGGAGATCTGTATCAGGACGAAAACGTCGGGGAACTGCCATCCACCCTGCGAGCCTCTACTGAAACTTTGCGCAACTCAAGAATGCTGCGCGATGCCATGGGCGATGCAGTCATTGATCACTACGTCCGCTGCGCGGAGTGGGAACAGGAAGAGTTTGACAAAGTGGTCACCGATTGGGAAATCAAACGTGGTTTTGAAAGGGCCTGAGTATGACCAAGATACTACAATGCGTCTCACCGATTGACGGATCGGTTTACCTCGAACGCGAAACACTAGCGCCTGGAGCTGCGTTTTCTGCTGTGGCTCGCGCCCGTGCAGCTCAGTCGGATTGGGCTGCTCGACCTCTGCAGGAGCGGGTTGATCTCTGTCTCAAGGCAGTGGCCGAGGTAGGTCAGACGGTGGATCGAATGGCCATCGAACTGGCCCATCAGATGGGGCGGCCGGTGCGCTACGGAGGGGAGTTTGGTGGCTTTGAAGAACGAGCCCTTTACATGGGCAAGATCGCAGCATCTTCGTTGGAATCTCTTGTCGTTGAGGAGAGTAGCAACTTTCGACGGCTGATTAAGCGGGAGCCTCACGGGGTGATCTTTGTTGTCGCTCCCTGGAATTATCCATACCTGATCGCCGTCAATGCGTTGGTTCCCGGGTTGATTGCGGGCAACGCTGTGATTCTCAAGCACGCCACACAGACCCTGCAGGTAGGTGAGCGTCTTGCTGAGGCCTTCCACAAGGTGGGAATTCCCGAAGATGTTTTCCAGAATGTTTACCTTGATCATGAAACCACCATTGAACTGATTCGCAATCGCCAGTTCGACTTCATCAACTTTACCGGTTCGGTTGGAGGCGGCAAGAAGATGGAGCAGGCTGCTGCGGGAACCTTCGTCCCAGTTGCCACGGAACTGGGTGGTAAGGATCCAGGCTATGTTCGTGCTGATGCCAACCTGGATGCGGCCGTTGATACGCTGATTGACGGAGCAATGTTCAACTCTGGCCAGTGCTGCTGCGGAATCGAACGCATCTATGTGCACGAGAGCTTGTTCGAGGCTTTTGTTGAAAAGTCCGTTGCTCTGGTCAAGAGCTACCGTCTGGGCAATCCTTTACTGAAAGAAACCACCCTCGGACCGATGGCCAACGTTCGCTTTGCCAAGGAAGTTCGCGAACAAGTGACCGAAGCCCTCCAGGAAGGAGCCACTGCCCACATCCCGACCTTTGCCGAAGATGATGGAGGAGCCTATGTCACTCCACAGATTCTGACGAACGTCAACCACCAGATGCGGGTCATGCGAGACGAAACCTTTGGTCCTGTTGTCGGGATCATGTCCGTCAAGGATGACGATGAGGCGATTCAACTGATGAACGATAGTGATTTCGGACTAACGGCTTCCATCTGGACCCAGGACACTGACGCAGCTGAAGCCCTAGGCGCCCGCATTCAGACTGGAACCGTCTTCATGAATCGTTGCGACTACCTTGATCCTGGACTTTGCTGGACTGGCTGTAAGGACACCGGCCGTGGGGCCAGCTTATCTGTACTCGGTTATCAGGCGTTGACTCGTCCCAAATCCTATCACCTCAAACAGGCGTGACCCTATGAAACTGGTTGGAAACTGGTCGTATCCGACCGCTATTCGCTTTGGAGCCGGACGAATTGCTGAAATTGCAGATGCCTGTGCTACTGCCAAGATCCAAAAACCGTTGCTGGTTACTGATCGCGGTCTGGCCAACTTCGACATCACCATCCAAACAATGATACGCCCTAGTGTGAAGTTGCCTTCGTGCAAGAAACCTTGAATGCATTACGACAGGTACCAAACGTCACTTCTGTTAAACATCTCAACGCTTCAGATCAAGATGAAGGGTTCAATCTGGACTCGATTCAGGACCTACTTGCAAACAGGAAAAAAGTCACCCTAATCGGTAAGAATGGTTGTGCTGTTTTCTTTGCTCAAAAATCAAACATCGTCCTTATCCGCTCCAAAGCTAACGTCAACTTAGGCGCCATCGACCTGATTCTTGATTCAATCAAATAACGGACCGAGTACCACGAGACCATGGGGTCCAACGTCAACGGCTTGTTTCTCCATGGCATGACGAACGTGACGCAATTTTTCG
>CAJXNF010000224.1 GCA_913056375.1 uncultured Pseudomonadota bacterium
TACCGCCAAAGAACGATTCAACTTGCTCAGAATAATTAAAAAGAATTTTTTTAACCAGCTCTTCTGAGGTTAGTTCGGAACCTTGATTAGCGACCGAGAGCTTCGCAAGATCGCTTGGTTTAATCATATTATTCGTGTAAGCCTGATAGGCCAGCTGAGTCAGATTAACTCTTTCATCAACTTGATCAGCGGAATAAGAGAAACTCAGACTAGGCAATGATGGATCTTTTTTGGAACGGATAATGCCGGTCAGATCATCAGAATCAGCGCTGTTAATATTCTTGAGATTAAGATATAAGTCCTGTGCACTGTTGTTCATTTCATCCGAACTAAACGCGTTGCCAATATGGTATTGACCATCTGTAACACCTTGGCTGAATATCAAATAATCATCCATAATCAATGCCCCATTTGCCAGAGCCCCAGCGAAAGTGGGTGTGGCCGAGGAGCGGCCAGATTCGATGCTTTGATGATTGGTCAAACTCAACATAAATGCACCACCAACCTGCTCTACACCATCAAGAGAAGGGGTAGACATCTGGTGACCATGGTGGGAACTCATGTCAGAATCATCTGAATCTGCTGTTCCAGTGGCAATGAAATGGCCAGAGTTGAGCTGGAACGTTAAGACGTGACTATCACCAGATTTGGATTCCGCAGTGACAATGAGATTTTCAATCGCCGACTGGGAATAACTATTAAAACCTGATGTGATCGTCAGTGATTCCAGATCCTCAAAGCAGGTTGAGGTGTATTCAATATCCGAGAGAATATCTGTATCTGGCAAGTAACCACCTTCAAACTTACCAGTTTGATTTAATAAAGCAACAGATGCACCATCGAGAAGGCGAATCCTCAAAGTACCATCGTCAACATAGGCGAAAGCATAATCATCAAAGTTATCGAGATTGAAATCTCCTACACCAACAGCGGTTGAAGAAAATTTGAGCTTGAGAGACTTTGCATTATCGACTTTTTCCCAAGGACGATAACTATAAAGATTAGACCAGTCAAAATTCGAATCTGTTGCCTGCCAACCAGTCAGTTCTAAATCTGAAAGCTTAACCCTATTATGGCGATTCGGAGATTTAACGAATCCAGCAGTAATCAGATCTCTCTTCCCATCACCGGTGAAATCGCTGTTAAAAGCCCAAGGGGCCAAGGTTGAATTCTCATAGGGTTTGAAATTAGAAAGCAAAACAGCTTGTTTATCAGCTTTCAAAGACGTGCCATCATAGATATGAACACGCCCCGAAGAATTTTTCTCTCCACTAAATGACAAGATAATGTCCTGAACAAAGTCATTGGAGATATCACCGACTTGAGCTCTCGCCACATTCTTTCTCAAGACTTGCCTTAGAGGCAGAACCACATTCTCTAGAGAATCAGCCTCGCGAAAAACCAAACCCTTTTTGTTGAAGCGAAATGCCTCAGCAGGCACAATCCAGCTGGAATCAGTATTTTCAATAACTGAAACGACCTGCATCATGCCAGCATCTTCATGCTCAAGTAAATGGCAGTGATGAACAAAAGTACCAAGAAAATCTTGATACAACATTCTAATTGTTGTGTCGTTATAACCAGTTGTATAAACATCAGATGACGTTGAAGAATCCAAGGCCTCATCAATTGGCACAAACTCACCCACAAGAGGGTCTTTCTTATGAGTTACGCCATCCTTATCAACATAATGATATCCAGAGGAATTTAACTGCGTAACATCTTCCAGAGTACGCTTATTCGGCAACTCATTATCACTATGCTTAACCTGATAATCATTGACGTGAATGTGAAAAGGATGAGATGTAAAGTATCCACCTTTGTTTGCATCAATACCACCCCAATTCCAATTTCTTAACGACCACTCTTCCATTGTGCCAAGTTGGGCAATAACCAATGGACCATTCGGGAAAACATGGTCATTAATCAGATCAGGATTCACATAACCAAGCCATGGATCCTCGTTGGACGTAGCGATAAATTTATGCCTAGAGATTGATGTACCTGTTTTCTTCAACCGTTCAGCAACGGCTTTCTGAGTGGGGATATCCCATTGATCTTCAGGACCAACCAACTGCAAAATCTGATAATTAAACTGACGTTGACGCGTGGGATTCCATCCTTCTTCAAAAAGGTCGACACTGGGAATGGCATCGGATGAATAATCTTCGCTAGTGGTTAAAGGTGTAATCTTCTGAACCTTGATTTGCTGATTTGCCTTCGCAATGAAGTCATCCAGAGTCTGACTATCAAGAGCAGGAGCATCGCCACTGACATTGAAAGTAGCTATCGCGCCTGGACCGGAATTGGGATCAGAGAAATCAGTATTTTCAGTTGAAAGTTCGGCATATTTATCTGGCTGCCAGCGCAAAGAGTTAATATCAAACTCCTGGCCATTGGTACCTTCAAAACTGTATGTAGTGATTAATTCTGATTTGCCTGCAGGGAGATTCACAAGCAAATCAATTCTTTTGCCAGACGGTAAAGAGATCAGGTTGGATGCTTGTTCATATGAGCTGGAATCATCAGAATTTCCTTGATGAAATCCCAGTACGCCTTGCTTAGCTGCTTGTATTTGAGGGTAGGTGTGACCATCTTCCCCATAAATATAAAGCGGTAGCTCAACCCATGAGCCATCACTTTTCTGATGGCGTATTGCTAGATTCATATAATAATTATTATCTTGATTGCTCAAACTGAATGCCTGCCAGCCACCTGAGCTCATATCAACTTCAGGTTGATACTCACCGTTAATCGTAAACATGCTTGCGCGATTGGCAGCAAGACCCTCTGTACCAAGAATGTTGCCATTCACGGCAGCAAGTTGATAGTCACCTGAATTTGGATCGATGCCAACTTGCATCGTCTTGATAACACCTAGATTTCTTGGTACATCTTTAAATGCGGGAATGAGGCTAAGAGGATCTCCCACCTGCATGAATCCAGAAGGGCCGCCATAAACTTGTGTGTTTACAGCCGGGTGGAAATGGGGGTGATACCAGTAGGAACCCACTCCATGATCTTCTGGAATATCGATGATTGTTGTCCAATCTTGTCCAGTCGTGTATCGACTAACGACGTTGTCACCAAATCCGCCAGGTTCTACATGGCCACCATGCATGTGGAAGTTGGTGCTATCCATGCCACCGGCCATGGCACCACCATTGAGACCATAGGAATTGTTCTCAACCATGGAGGCCATTTGGGCCTGCTTACCTGTGAGACCGGCAATGCTGATGTTGTTATCAAATTCCAGTTCTAATTGCTCACCAGGCTTAATCATTAAAACGGGGCCTGGATATGATGTTCCCTTACCCTGCAAGCCGTAGGTATAAAGCATTGAGGGGTACCAAAGAGGAGCTGTTTCCTCAGAGGATCCACTCATCGCTGCTAAATTTTTAAGAAGAGCATTGCTGTCGAAATCAGATAAAACAGTATCAATGCCTCGATCCTTGCTCCAAAGAGCTACAGGATCGTAATTTTCCTTCTTCCTGACCTCATCGTAAAGCCTACCTTCGGTAACGGATGTTTCGGCCCATACACCGGTTTGATTGGCGCCTTGATCGTAACCATATCCCTTATAACCGATATAGCTCAATGCTTCGATCAGTTGATTGTTCGCATAAGCGCCCCATCCCCCCTTTCCTGTCGCAACATCAGCAGTAATGGATGTTAGATATTGATTGAAAATACTATTCTCATCCTCTTTGTTGGTCAGCTGAGGGATCAACCACTCTTCAACAAACTTGCTGACATTTTTAATGTCTACTGGATCTGTCGTAATTTCAAGAGTCGCCTTGAGGGAACCATTTTTTGTTCCATTTTCAGCAACGTAGTAACCATCGTTATCCTGCCCTAAAGTATATCCAGATGAAAGGAATACGTTTGGAGCGCCATCTTTGTCGACGGGATAAAGAGAGCCAATACGGAACTGATCCAAAACCGAAACCAACCATGACTAAATCAAGGTTAGCGACGGAAAATTGGCAATGGAATGCTTTAACACGTGCTTAAGAAAAGCACGTGATCAATCCAAGACTTGCCAGCGTTAAACCTTAACAAAGGGCTAAATATTTTGCTTCTTGAAAGAAGCAGCAGTGAGCGACATGAGAATCAGGTTGATCACAACAAGCGCCAGACCAATGTAGAAAATCATGGTCACAGAGAACGTGGATATAAAACCAGCAATAAATGTCATGGCTACAAAACCAATGCTTAAGAGAAAGCTGAACAAAGCCCACGCAGGCCGAACCAGTTTGGTACCAACAACCTCAGTGAGTCGGGCTACGATTAAGCCGATGTAAGCACCATTCCAGAAAGCAAAGAGAAATGCTCCAAAATTAACAATTGAAATCGACGGGGAAAATACAAAGATGAATGTTCCGAATGTTCCTATTGCTACTGATGCAAGAAGAACCGAATCAGTAGGGATTTTTTTCGGAACTAAGCCTGCAACGATGGCACCTAAAGTGTATCCAAATCCCACCAAAGCGAACGAACTGCTTGCCACTTCGCTCGATACTTTAAAGACTGATGTCATGTACAACGGTTGGTAAGTCAAGATTGATACTTGAGAAGCACCGTAAAGAAGTGTCGTGACTGCAAATATTCTCAGTGCGGGTGTCCAATTGATTGTTGCCGGAGCACTTGAATGACCACTCCCATTGTCCTGAGTTGGTGCTGCCGGTGAAGCTGAACCACTTAATGATGAATCAGATAATTTTGAGACCCTTTCTTCCGTCAGGCCTCTTGCAATTAGCATCCAGATGGGAATTGCAAACAGAATGGAGAAAAAGCCTGTGAAGTCCCAAGCAGCTACAGGCGAACTTTTAACAAAGAATGGTAGTAATACAGAATCCAGAAGGGGTGCAATCCCAGCGCCTGCAAAAATAATTCCCATCGCCAATCGCTTTTGGTCTGGATGCAATCTGCGCGTACCAAAACCAGGCAATCCTGTAACAAGATGAGCACACCCCCAACCGGAAACCAAACGCCAAATGGCATGCCAACCCATGGAGGGGAAGAGTGGTTCAATGAAAAATGTGACGACGCATACAAGGAGCGCGATTCGAATCATCTTGAGAGATTGATCTTCTCGTTTTAGCCTTGTCTGATGCAAACAACCTGCAAGATATCCGGCTAAGTTAAGACCAACAAGCTGACCGATATTATCTGATGTTATCCATTTGGCCTCGACCATCATATTCCCAAGGACAGCCAGCTCCGTTCGCTGCAAACCAACCCCAATTGCCAAGGCGGAAGATGCTGCGATGACACCCAAATAATCGTAAGAAGGCTTTTCGCTTGTGATTGAATGGGTCATCTAGAAGGATGAATTAGATGATCGAAAATTTGTATGGATCCTTTGATGCATCATTAAAGATGCCAAGAATTGCTCCAAAACAAAATTTCTCTCCTGAAAT
>CAJXNF010000225.1 GCA_913056375.1 uncultured Pseudomonadota bacterium
TACCCATGAGTCTTTTCACAGCTGGGTTGCTATCATTGCGTTTTGAATCAACATTACCTGAATTGATGCCCATTTCTTCTGCATTGATCATCGCATTCAGGGTCCAGCGAGCCAGATCTGCCCATTGAGCGTCATCCTGTCTAACCACCGGTCCAAGAGGCTCTTTGGAAATGATTTCTGGGAGCACCTTGTGATCACCTGGGTTTGATAGTTTGGTTCTTTGTGCAGCTAAGCCAGATCGGTCTGTCGTGTAGACATCACAGCGGCCTGCATCGTATGCGGCAACGACCTCATCAGCTTTTTCAAATGCTACTAGTTCGAACTGCATTCCATTAGCACGGAAGAAATCAGTCAGATTTAATTCTGTTGTAGTTCCTGTGTTTGTACATGCAGAGGCACCGTCAAGTTCTAGAGCACTGTTCACACCCAAATCCTTGCGTACCATAAAACCCTGGCCATCGTAGTAATTTACTCCCACAAACTCCAAACCCAGAGTCGCATCACGTGTCATTGTCCAGGTTGTGTTTCGCGCTAGAACGTCAATCTCTCCAGAGCGTAGGGCTTCAAATCTAGCTTTTGCAGAAAGAGGAGTGTACTTCACCTTGTCAGCATCTCCGAAAACTGCGGCCGACATTGCCCGGCAGAAATCAACGTCCAACCCGGACCAGTTACCCTGATCATCAGGATTAGAGAATCCTGGCAAACCCTGGCTTACACCACACTGAATATGTCCTTTCGATTTAA
Source organism: uncultured Pseudomonadota bacterium (assembly GCA_913056375.1). Classification (GTDB taxonomy): domain Bacteria; phylum SAR324; class SAR324; order SAR324; family NAC60-12; genus JCVI-SCAAA005. Next base: position 745 of record CAJXNF010000225.1, read on the forward strand.
CAGCAGCAAGGGTCCCTTTCTCATGACCACCAGCCAGGGCAAATCCACCCATCAGGGCAACGGACAGACAGGACAAGAATAGTTTTTTCATCTTCATCTCCTCAATCGTTTTGATTCGAAGGCTACCAGCAACTTTAACTGCATGGCAAAGACTCTCTCACAAGGGCCATTATTCAGACTACATTTGGGCTGGATGTCAAGATTTAATCCTTAGAAATCAAGGATTCCGAGACTTTACAACACATTTCCGCAACAATTCCAGATAAATTGGACTGACAAAATCTAGCAGAATGAAGGATTTTGATTGCTAGTCAGTACACTGATCAAAATTCATTTCTCAATTAAAAATTTGGTCTAACTCCGTGATTCTAATCTATCGAAGCCGCACTGAAAAACTTGTATTCTACAGACACTCTTTTACATTGATCGGCATTCACAACTAGGAATAATGAGAACAAGGAAAATCAACCTCTCCTCACGCTCATTGCCGCATGTGCGGTTCTTACCTCTGCAAACCCTATCCATAGAGAAAGCATGTCTGACAACAAATTCGGATGCCGCCGAGATTTTGATACGGGCAGTGGCAAAGCATCCTACTACAGCCTAGAGGCCTTGGAACAAAAGGTTGGTGGAAACATAGGCCGCTTGCCGTTCTCCATCCGGATTTTGTTGGAACAGGCACTGCGGAACTATGATGATTTCCAGGTTCTTGAAGAGCATGTCCATACCCTGGCAAATTGGGATGGCTCTGTCTCAGATAAGGAAATTCCTCATAAACCGACCAGAGTCATCCTGCAGGACTTCACAGGCGTACCAGCTGTGGTGGATTTGGCATCACTGCGTTCAGCGATGGCAGAGATGGGTGGCGACCCAGAAGTGATCAATCCCCGGGTTCCAGTCGATCTGGTAATTGATCACTCGGTTCAGGTCGACCACTTTGGCGGTGCGGATTCTCTTGATCGGAATATGCAGATTGAATTCGAGCGCAATCAAGAACGCTATGAGTTCCTCAAGTGGGGACAGAACGCCTTCCGGCAGTTCCGTGCATTTCCACCAGGGGTCGGCATTGTCCACCAGGTTAACCTGGAATATGTAGCAAACGTTGTTCAGTTGGTGGATGGTGTCGCTTTCCCAGACACACTTGTCGGTACAGATTCCCACACAACAATGATCAACGGCCTGGGAGTGATGGGCTGGGGAGTTGGTGGAATTGAAGCAGAATCGGTGATGCTAGGGCAACCAATCTACATGCTGATGCCTCAAGTGGTGGGCTTCAAGCTGACTGGACAACTGCCTGCTGGAGCAACCGCGACAGACCTTGTCTTGCGAGTCGTTGAAATGCTTCGCAAGAAAGGAGTCGTCGAAAAATTTGTCGAGTTCTACGGCCCAGGTTTGGGCAATCTGAAACTTGCGGATCGTGCTACCATCGCCAACATGGGCCCTGAATATGGTGCAACCATGGGCTTCTTCCCAGTGGATGACGAAGCGTTGAACTATTTGCGTCAGACCGGTCGACCTGCAGAAGTGGTTCAGCGAGTAGAAGCCTACTGCAAAGCACAGGGACTCTTCCGCACCAACGGCACTCCAGACCCGATGTTCAGTGACACACTAGAGTTGGATCTGTCAACTGTGGAACCAGCCTTGGCAGGCCCCAAACGTCCACAGGATCGTGTGAACCTCTCGACGATGCAATCAACCTGGCAGGAAACTCTGCGCAAACCGATCAAGCAGGGGGGCTTTGAACTCGGAGAGACGGCGCTGGCGAAGCAATCAGCCATTCAAGGGCTGGATGGTCAAACTCTGACCCATGGTGATGTGGCGATTGCAGCGATCACTTCCTGTACGAATACCAGTAACCCATCCGTAATGATCGCAGCTGGCTTGCTCGCCAAAAAAGCGAATGCACTTGGGTTGAGAAGCAAGCCTTGGGTGAAGACTTCGCTTGGTCCAGGTTCACGAGTCGTCACAGCCTACCTGGAAAAAGCAGACTTGCAGCAGCATCTTGATGCACTGGGCTTCAACACGGTTGGCTATGGTTGCACAACCTGTATTGGTAACAGTGGTCCGTTGCCAGACAACATCGTCAAGGCAATCAATGACGGGGATTTGGTGGTGACTTCAGTACTTTCTGGAAATCGAAACTTTGAGGGAAGGATCAGTCCGAACGTCAAAGCCAACTATCTTGCCAGTCCTCCACTGGTGGTTGCGTATGCGCTGGCTGGGACGGTCAACATTGATCTGCAGAATGACTCGTTGGGTAAAGACAAGGATGGCAACGATGTCTTCCTCAAGGATATCTGGCCGAGCAACGAAGAAGTCGCTGCCATGGAGAGTACGATCAGCAGTGATATGTACTCCAATGAGTACGGCAAGATGGACACAGTGACACCAATGTGGAATGAAATCGAGGCCAAGACCGGACAAGTTTATGCCTGGAGCGAAGCGTCAACCTACATTCAAAATCCACCCTTCTTCCAAGGGATGGGAACTGGTGTCAACCCAATCAAGGATATTGAGGGTGCTCGTGTGTTGCTCAAACTGGGTGACTCGGTGACAACGGATCACATTTCACCTGCAGGGTCCTTTAAGCCTGATACGCCAGCAGGTAAATTTTTGGTGGATCGAGGGGTTGCCGTTAAAGACTTCAACTCTTATGGTTCGCGCAGAGGCAATGACCGGGTCATGACGCGGGGCACCTTTGCTAATGTGCGCATTCGCAATCAGATCGCACCAGGAACCGAGGGTGGCTTTACGAAGTATTTCCCGACTGGCGAAGTGACTACGGTCTATGACGCAGCAATGGAGTACAAGGCCACCAATACACCGCTGGTGGTGCTAGCTGGGGCGGAATACGGAACTGGTTCTTCCCGTGACTGGGCGGCGAAAGGAACCTTCCTGCTAGGGGTTAAGGCAGTGGTTGCAGCCAGTTTTGAACGGATTCATCGCTCCAATCTGGTAGGGATGGGTGTGCTGCCATTGCAGTTCAAAAATGGGGAGACTCATGAGTCCTTGGGCTTGACCGGTGAGGAAACCTACTCAGTGTTGGGACTCAGTGATGAAATGCAGCCGATGCAGGACGTGATTCTCAAAGTCAATGATCGAGAGATCCCGGTGCTCTGTCGTCTCGATAACAAGGTGGAGATCGAATACTACCGCAACGGCGGAATTCTCCACACGGTTCTGCGTAACTTCATGCGAGAGAGCGGGAAGGAAGTGGATTTTCTTCAGCAGTAGAATCTCTGGAAAGCACACGTTGACCTGGGTTGGCGTGTGCTTTTTTTATTTTGAGGGAACGGGTGATTTTGGAGTAGGTACACCACAGACCAATACGAAGCTCAGAAATAGCTCTCGTAGGATCCTTGATCATTGACCCGGCGCTCGGACTCCATCGGCGAACCAAATCGCTCAGAACGATGCTGGAAGGGGTCCTCAGGAGTAAAGAGAGCTTCTCCACCTGAGAAAAAAATCGCCCCACCAAGCAAGACAATGAAGATGATCAGGATGGCCTTGCGTTCCTTTGGATCAAAGTTCTGAAACATCAGCGCTCCTGTGATTGAGAGGAAACTGGCCAGAAGGACTGCTCGGTATGGGTGAGTTGAATGGATAGTCCTGGATATCCAGCAAAGTGCTTGTGCAATTTCTCAGCGACATAGACTGATCGATGCTGACCGCCTGTGCATCCACAGTTCACCATGAGTCGCTCAAAGTCCCGAGCGATGTATCTCTTCACACTCAGTTCCAAGGTTCCTTTCAAATGATTGAGGAACATTGCGGTTTCCTCCTTTGCTTCCAACCATGCTTGAACCGCAGTATCCAGTCCGGTCAATGCTTGGTATTCCTCGTATTTTCCTGGATTTGGAAGGCAGCGACAATCGAACACAAAGCCTCCTCCGTGACCGCTTTCATCACTGGGAATTCCAGATCGTCGAAATCCAAACGAGTAAAGATCAAGGAGCATTGGCCTGTAGTTTCTTGGGGAAGTTCATGCTCAGGTTCTCTGTCTAAAGAATCTTGCTGTGAATATTTTCAGTATTCAGTACGATCGTTCGGAAGTCAAATCAGACTACCAGACTTGTCCATATTGAGCTTGGGAAGCAAGCATCTTAGCAAATCCTTTTCAATTTTTTGTCTCTCCCACTTCGAATGCCTTTGAGCCTGCAGTTTCAGCTTTCCCCAGAAATAAAAGGAATCAGTCTTTGTTTACTGGCCTACTTCTGCTTCACCTGCGGTGATGCTGTGATCAAAGTGCTGGGTCCTCATTATCCCGGTTTACAGATCTTCTTCCTGAACATGGTGGCTTCTGCACTCATGGGCTTCGTCGTGGTGCTGCTGACGAGCAATGTGAAAAATCTTCGCATTCACCGACCCTGGTTGCACCTGACGCGAGGTTTGCTACTCCTGATGATGCAGTTTTCCGCAACCTACACTTTTACACATGTGCCCTTGGGGAGTGCCTATGTGCTGGTCTTTTCGGCACCCTTGATCACGGTGATCCTCGCTCATTTCTGGTTGAAGGAGAACATCCAACCCCAACTCTGGGCTTGTGTGGGGACTGGCTTTGTTGGGGTTGTGATTTGTCTACAGCCAGGCAGTGCGGAGTGGCATCCAGGACTGCTGACCGCCTTGCTGATTGGCATTGGGCATTCAATGCTAAACCTGCTAGTACGAC
>CAJXNF010000226.1 GCA_913056375.1 uncultured Pseudomonadota bacterium
CAAGCTCAGTTAAATGAAGCAAATGGGTCAAATTGAATTGCAGAATTCTTTGCCAAACCAGTACAAACGAAGCTTGAAAGCTAATGATTTTTAAAAAAGATATTATCATCACTCTTATCACTATAAATAACTGAAGGTAAAATACTGATACTGCCACCATTATTTACAGCATTGCGGTTACTTTCAAAATAAATATATTGACCTCCGTACATTTCAAAACCCTGTCGGAAATTTTCAGAGAAGCTCACGCAACCTTCTATGCACAAAATTCACAAGTTAGATTCAAAAAAAATTTTAACATGGCCTTTCCGTAGGTAGACAGAAAAACAAATTTTTAAAACCAGCAAAGATACCTAAGAAAAATGCTTTTAAAAATAATTAAAGCAAGCTTGCATTAGATTCAATAGTCCGTGAAAAAAAGATTATAAAAAAAATCTTTTTTAAATTTTTAATGATAAATTTAAATTAAATTAGATTATCGGCCTAAATTTATCATTTTTTTCTAATGATGAATTTATAATAAATATTTGATTAATTAAATTCTCACAGTCCTATCTAGTAATGTAACTAGTAATTTATAATTTCATGATAAATCTTTTGTCGAACTCTTCTGTTTTTTCTCACGTAAATTTAAAATTAATTTTTAAATAATGATATCAATAATTTAGTTATTCATTTCACTAAGCACACTCATTGCAGAAGATGAATCCTACATTCAAACCGCATATGGAGGTTCCATGGAAATGAGTTCAAACGCTATTTATGATAATCCCTTCAGAGTATTGGGAGAACGATATTTTTCTCTACATGTGAATCATACCAAACAGATAGAGAAAGAATTCATTTCAGAAAGTAAATGTTTGAATTCTTTGGGTTGGGCAGCGCAGAAAATTAAAATTGTGCCAGCAGAAATGAAATCTTTCTTGCGGCAAAATGGAGTATTAAAAGATAGTGCTGACTACCATTTAATGACAGAGGGAAAACTTTTCAGAGCGCAGTTGGCCTTGGCTGCAGCACACCTTCATCGTTTAGATGAAAAGACTGCGCTTCAGCTAGCCTGTGTAACAGAATTTATCCACAACGCATCGCTTGTCCATGACGATATTCAGGATCAGGACGAAACGCGAAGAAACCGCGCAACGGTTTGGAAGCAATATGGATCAAACAATGCGCTTCTTCTGGGAGATTTACTACTGAGCAAAGCTTACGAAATGCTCGGTATCCTAGGCATGCAGCACTACCGTGGTCCAAGATTGATCGGTCTACTCGGTGAGAAGATAGCGCTGCTGATTCAAGGGCAGTCAGATGAGTTGGAGCACCAAAGTGATTTGACCCTGCCTTTACAAACCTATGAACACATTGCACTCTGCAAAACAGGAGCTCTGCTTTCCTTCCCCGTAGAGGCTGCCCTAATTCTGTCAGGTGTTCAAGAGAGGGAATGTGGTCGGGTGAGTCAAATTTTTGGACGATTTGGAGTGGCCTACCAGATTCATGACGACATCATTGATTTGTGTGCTTCAAACAAAGGTCGCGATTTTCCGGGCTCAGATCTGAGGGAAGGTCGGGTCAGCGCAGTAATTCTACAATTTTGGCAGCAATCCTCGCCAAAAGTGAGGGAGCAATTCGAAATTTTCTTCAAGAATGAAAAATGTCGTCGTGATCCTGAGCAATTAGCCTACTGGGTCAATGCACTGGTCAACACACAGGTTCTGGAAGCAAGCTTTCAATACCTTACGGAGACGCTTGCAAACTGCCGCCAAGAAGCTGCTGAGCTACCAGATCCCCTGAGTTCATTCATGTTGTTAGTCATCTCACAGTTGGAAAAGCGCTTTCAGCCAGAATTGGAGCTGTTGGCATGACAGGATCGCCCACAGCCCTGGTAATCGGCTCCGGTTTTGGAGGTCTGGCTGCAGCCCTTCGTCTGAAAGCCAAGGGCTATGAGGTCACAATTGTTGAACGTCAGCCAGATCTTGGCGGAAGAGCACGGGTCTTCCGTAGAAATGGTTTTGTCTATGATGCCGGACCAACTGTTGTAACAGCACCGTTTCTCCTTGATGAACTCTTTAAACTCTTCAACCGGAACCCAGAAGATTACCTAAAGATTGTTCCCGTAGAACCTTGGTACCGCTTCCGATTCAATGATGGAGAAACTTTCGATTATGGAGGCACCATTGAAGGTACTCTGAATGAAATCGAGAGGCTCTCACCAGAGGATCGTGATGGATATTTGAATCTTGTCCAGGAGTCACGGCGAATTTTCGAAAAAGGTTTTAGCGAGTTAGCTCATATCCCATTCCATCGATGGAGCACAATGCTCCGTCAGGTTCCTGCGCTACTAAAACTCCGCAGTTACCGTTCAGTCTATCAGATGGTTTCAGCCCACCTGAAAGACGAACGCCTCCGCCAGGCTTTCAGTATTCAGCCCCTACTCGTGGGTGGGAATCCCTTTACTACGACCTCGATTTATTCGCTGATCCACTATCTTGAACGCAAATGGGGTGTGCACTTTGCCATGGGCGGTACAGGCGCCATTGTGTCCGGACTCGAGAAACTCCTTCGAGAAGAAGGGGTTCAAATAAAAACCAATGCTACTGTCACCAAGATCATCACCCAACAGCGACGGGTAACCGGAGTAGAATTGGGAAACAGTGGTGAAGTGCTATCAGCAGATTTGGTGGTCTGTAATGCAGACCCTCCATTTGTCTACGAACATCTGCTTGATTTTCCCCAGCGCAAACGTTGGTCAAATTGGCGTCTTCGTCAGTTGCGCTACTCAATGGGGCTCTTCGTTCTTTATTTTGGGACAACTCGTCAATACCCAGGAGTAGCTCATCACACAATCACGATGGGGCCTCGCTACAAGGAGCTGTTGGCTGACATATTCGATAAGAAGCATCTTGCTGAAGACATGAGCTTGTACCTGCACCGTCCGACAGCAACAGATCCAACGATGGCTCCGGCTGGTTGTGATACTTTTTATGTGCTCTCTCCTGTCCCAAACAACCTGAGCGGAATCAACTGGGAGGAAGTCGGGCCACGCTATCGAGATGCTGTCGTCAAAGAGCTGGAGCGTACTCTTCTGCCTGGCTTGTGCGAATGCATCACAGAAGACTTTTTTGTGACTCCCGACTACTTTGAGCAGGAACTCTTGACCCGCCATGGCACTGGATTTTCGATCCAGCCACTGTTTACCCAATCTGCCAATTTCCGTTTTCACAATAAGTCAGAAGAAGTCGATGGTCTCTACTTTGTTGGAGCTGGAACTCACCCTGGGGCAGGAATGCCAGGAGTATTGAGTTCTGCGAAAGTTTTGGATCAATTGATCCCCTCTGTATCCAACAAAACGACTCCGCAGAGGACTCTGAAAAAGAAATCGTCATCCCACACGAAATCTGAGACAAAAAGTCATGCAGCGGTGTTGGCCTATCATGGAAAAAGCTTTCACTGGGCTGGTCGGCTGTTACCCCAATCACAGTTTAATGACGCCTCCTTGCTATATGCTTTTTGTCGGCATGTGGACGATTTGGCGGACGAAGCAAGTGATCCTAGAGAAGCTAAAATCCGACTGGATCAACTTCGTCAGGACCTTTGGAGTGACAAGCCCAAACAGCCTTTGAACCAAGCGTTTCGTCAATTAATGGCAGATCAACAGTTGGAACAGTGTTGGGTAGAAGACTTGATTGAAGGTGTACTTTCTGACTTAGGGGAGGTCTGTCTACAAACGCAGGAAGAACTCATCTGCTACGCCTATCGAGTTGCCGGAACAGTTGGTTTAATGATGGCCCAGGTTTTGGGCTGCCGTGATCCCCATGCATTGGCATTTGCGACTGACCTAGGCATTGCCATGCAGTTGACCAACATTGCCCGTGATGTCCATGAGGATGCCCAACGTGGTCGCCTCTACATACCTCAGCAATGGCTGGGAGAGAATCCAGTATCGGCTGTGCAGCTGGTTGAGGGGAATCAAGAAGCCCGTCATGCAGCTGAAACAGCCGTGGAACGCTTGCTCGATCTCGCAGAGTTGTATTATCACAGTGGGTACCAAGGTATGCGCTACTTGCCCATGCGAGTACGCTTGGGAATCCTCACAGCACGGGCACTTTATCGTGCAATCGGGGATGAAATTTACCCTGAGCCTAGGATTATCTGGGAGAGGCGAGCCCGTGTTTCTATGGCTCGTAAGTGTAGGTTGACCATCACAAGTTTGTTTGAATTTCTCTTCGATACCCAAACCTGGCCAGTAGGGAAACCTCAGCAACACGAACCACAATTACACCAGCACCTGAATTGTGTGAGGGTTGGCTAAAATGCAAGTCTGGGACGCCATCGTACTTGGAGCTGGGTGTGCTGGACTGACTCTGATTAATGAGTTGATTGCTCGTGGTGAAGGCCAACTCAGGATTTTGTTGTTGGAAGAAAGAAACGAGTACACAAATGATCGTACTTGGTGCTTCTGGAATACGCTCAATCACCGTTTTGAAAATGCAGTTTCTTACCGATGGTCGGGCTGGAACGTTCATTATGCAGGAGAAGTCGCCCACTGCCGAGGTGCTTACCAGTATCAGTATTTGCGAGCAGAACACTTTTACAAGCTGGCCCTAGCTCCAGTCTATTCTTCCTCAAAAACAACTCTGAAACTGGGGGAGCGCATCCAGACTGTTCAGGAAGGGGAAGACCTTGTTCATATTCAAACCCATCAGGGTTCTTATGCGGGTCGGTATGTCATCGATACTCGGCCCATCGATCAACAAAATCGAAATGCGAAGCATCCCAATGTCCATTGGCTACAGCATTTTCTGGGCTGGAAAGTAAAAACAGAGCACGCTTGTTTTCAAAGTCAGCAAGTCACTCTGATGGACTTTGAAGCAGAGGAGGACGCTGCGGAAATTCTCGGAGTTGGTGACAAAGAAACAGATGGTGCTCTGCCAGGTATTCCTTTCATCTATGTCCTGCCTTTCTCATCCACCGAAGCATTGGTTGAGAGTACTTGGTTTGGACCAAAGGTGTTGGCAAAGAGTGTCTATCGAGAACAGCTACAGAGGTATCTACAAAAGAAAAGAGCGGGGAACTACGAAATCATCGAACAGGAATACGGTGTGCTGCCAATGTCCACGCTACCAACGACCACACAGCCAACAAGAAGAATTAGGCAGCTTGGTCTGGCTGGTGGTGCGGCTCGCCCTAGCACTGGCTATGCGTTCTTGGCAATTCAGCGTCAGGCACAAAGGCTTGCAGATCAATTATTGAAGGGGGACTGGGGAAACTTCCCAGACTATTACAGTACCCAATCCCGCTTATTGGACGCTACTTTTCTAAGAGTTCTTCAGCAAAATCCACAACGAGGTCCTGAATTATTTTGGCGGTTGTTTCGATATGCGAACTCTGATGCGCTCGTTCGCTTTCTTGCCG
>CAJXNF010000227.1 GCA_913056375.1 uncultured Pseudomonadota bacterium
TTGTGCAGGTACTCATCGATGAGATCCCGCCAATGCCTCGAGCAACTCCCAAATAGCTCTTCCTTATTTCGGAAGTAGTTATAAATCGTCCCCTTACCAATACCTGCTTCCCTGGCAATTTGATCCACACTGGTCTTTCGGAAACCATAGTGGAGAAATAACTTTTCGGCTGCGGCTTGGATTTGTTGCTCCATCCCGTTCATAAGTAAGTGGAATACTAGAAGTGTGAATTGGGTTATTCAGTTTTACTGCTTTGTGAAAAAAATTTGATTTGATGACCAGACTAGTCATCCGGTCAATTCAATGTCAAATCTAAAATTGGACAGGTGACCATTTTTTTCATTTAGTCAAATTCTGACAAGAAAACTCTTCTGAAATGAAAAAATCGTAGTGAATTCTAGGAGTAAATGATGGAGAGAAATTGGAGTTGGTGCAGACGGACCTCGATAGATTTTTGAAGTCCGTCACTCTTTGAGAGGCTCTTTTAGGCAGCGCCATGCTGTTTGAACCACTGCTGCAGTCGTTGCCAACCATCCTTGGCTGCATCGGGGTCATAGCTTGGACGGTAATCCGCATGAAAACCATGTTGGGACTGATCGTAGACACGGATTTCAGAGACCGATCCACTGGACTTCAAGGCACTATTCATTCGATTCACACTGTCCAAGGAAATCCCCCGGTCTTTTCCTGCATAGAGTCCCAAGACAGGCCCATTCAGCTGGTCGACAAGATCAATCGGATTTTGAGGCTTCAGCTCACTTGGTTCTCCTTCCAACTGACCATACCACGCCACACCCGCCCGAATCAGGGGATTGTGCGCCGTGTACAACCAAGTGATTCGGCCACCCCAGCAGAAGCCAGTAACACCCATCTTAGTGGTGTCTCCGTGGTTCAATCCAGCCCATGCTGCCGCTGCATCAAGATCACTCATCACCTGGGCATCCGGTACCTTTGAAACGACCTGGCCGATGATCTCACGGTAATCTTTGAAGTTTGAGACGTCCCCTTGCCGATAATACAGCTCAGGGGCAATCGCCAGATGACCCAATTTCGCGAAACGCCGACAGACATCTTGAATATGCTGATGCACTCCAAAAATTTCCTGAATCACCAGCACCACTGGATATACTCCATCTCCAATTGGACGAGCATAGTATCCAGGGATACTTCCATCAGTGGTGGGGATATTGATTTCACCAGCGACGAGTCCGTTACTGTCGGTTGTGATCACTGATTGTGCTTGTATCGGCTGCACAGCCAAAGCGAAACCTGCCGTTGCCAAACCTCCAACGACAAACTCTCGACGACTGAACTCCATTTTTGGAGCCAAGCTCGCTATATGCTCTTGCATCTGAATCTCCGTGAGGGAATGAATGATTCATCGAGATAATCATTTGAATATCTTGATACAAAAACGCTAGCAGCCTTCTCTCAGACTGACAATTAGGAAATCATGATTAGCCATTCTTAACTGATTTCTAGCTGATTGAATTACCCCAAACCAGCTTTCAAAACCTCCTCGGTCAGCTCCAAATCGGCGTTCAGCTCTCTTAGAGGGCGAACGCCTAGCTTCTCTAGATCCGCATGATACGCCTTGGTTGCCTCCACAGAATCTAATCCTTCTTCAATCGTTCGACGCATTGCCTTTACCATGGCTACAGAGTCTTCTGCGAAATAGATCTTGCGACCAAAAAGAGCGACTCGAGCCCCATATTTTTCTGCCTGGCGGATCAGTTCCAAGCAATCTCTAGTGGTTCCAGCTGAACCTCCAAGAATCCCAAAAATTAGATTTCCGGGATCATAAGAGGCGATCTCCTCCGTTGCGGCTGGTCCATTGTAGGCGGCCTTGAGGAAAAGTGGACGATCGTGCCTGGAAACAGCTGCTAAACACCGTACGATCGCATCATTATTGTAGGAGCCAAAATCAGCACCTGGGGTCACTACGTGTGTCTGTGGATTAAAGACTTCCAGAAAGTGTCGGACACCTTGGGCAGAGGCTTCGTCTCTAAAGCGAGCGTAAGCTTCCAGAGTACGATGATCCTGCTGAAGATCGTTGTAGAAGGTAATCGCATACAAACCCAAATCTGCGACTGGTTTCACTCGATCAAGGCGAGCTGTTCTGAACGGCAGTGCGGGTTGAGATGAATAAGAAGCTCCTCGGCCTACCCAAATATCCGTAGTATCATTGAGCCGAATCGCAGGGGTGATTTCCGTATTTGCGTAAGCACCCTGCTGGGTGAGGATCTCCGCCGTTGAAAGCGAGGTGAGCATGATATCCACGAGGTCACTCTCCATAATCTTCAGCATATCATCTCGATACACCTTGATTGGATTATAACGCCCACTCGATTGTCCTTCTGAGTCTTTCTGCAAACCGGCCGTCTTGCAACCATTTGCCATGTCAGCGTCTTTTGCGTCTGCAATAATGAAATCTTTTGGAGTGTATTGACCATTGCGAATGCGGGCCAACTTTTGGTCTAGTCTTTTGCTCATGAGATCTATCTGGGCTGGTGTTGAGAAGATTTTTCCGAAGTAGGAAATTTAAGAAAAAAATTCTATCTAAATGATCGTGGAAAAGGCGCTGGTAGCTCAAGACAATACAGCCTGATTCAAAATCTGATATTTCTGCAAATTGAAGGTGGGATTGGAAAAGAATGTGATCTTGGAGGAAACTTCAGAATTTTGATGTAGGTTTTTTTAGTAAATCAAGCAGGGAAGGATGATCCCGCTACCAGCTTTTTCAGTATCAAGCAGCAGGATCTAATCGATACTCAACAATCGTCGTAGGAGACTTCTCCGTTGGGCATAGTCGTATTGCAAAACTCCGCATTATTGAGCAGGCTCAAGCGGAGGTCGGCGCCCATGAGAGTGGCTGCACTCAGATTTGAACGACTAAGGTCTGCTCTGATCAAGTTGGATTCGCTCAAGTCCGCACGAATGAGTTTTGCCTGCCTCAAGTCTGCGTTGTTGAGGTTTGCCTTGCCGACGAATGCCTCGGTTAGGTCTGCATTGTAGAGTTGTGCATCACGCATATCGGCACCACTCAAGTCTGCAGCTCCCAAGTAGGCTCCACTCAGATAAGCTCCCGAAAGTTTCGCTTCCTGAAGATTCGCACCCCGCAGTTTGGCTTGCTCCAGATTCGCGTTACTCAGATCCGCTCCACGTAAGTCTGCACTCTGAAGATTGGCTCCCAAAAGAATTGCATTGCTCAAATCAGCATTGCGCAGCTCTGCTCCGCTCAGATCGCAGCGGACACATTTCTTCATTGATTTGACCATCCGAACATCATCATCATTGAACGCCTGAGCTGTCCATCCACAGGTCAGTGCCAATGCGAGCAACAGATATTTCATTGAATTTCCTTTAAGAAAGGAGCACATCGTTCTATTGCGGGATCTGCTCCACAACCAAAATTCGAGGATTGAAAAGAAAAAAGTTTCTAAGCAACATCTATGCAGTCTACAAAGTGCTGTTCGGTTGAATCATTCAGATCTCAATCAAGTGCAAATTCAAAAGACTCACAATCAAAGAATTTTTTTGTTTGACATATCAATCTTATAATGCAATTTTGCCGAAATTTTTTTCCCAAATGGATTCTGGGGAACGCCCTGTCTTGGGAAGTTTAATCAACAATCTAGAATGGGAGGTCACGACAGCTACATCCTGGATCAGTAGAGTTTTCGAGCAAAGAACCAAAGTGGTTCAGATGAGATTATTATTTCTATTCCTGATGGAGTCAAAAATATGAAATTCTTTAAGTCTATTCTGATTTCAGCCTTATTAGCTGGATTGAGTGTTACAGCCTATGCCGCCCCAACAAGCCAGGATCTTGGTAGTAAATGGTGTAAGGATGTGCGTATCCACTTTTTCGCTGGTGGAGCCGAAGGGGATGGTTTCGCTGGAATTGTCCAGGCTGGTGCAGAAAATGCCATTAGAGATACTGGCGCAGATGCAGAAATACTTTACTCCGAGTGGCAGTCAGACCGAATGATTCAACAACTACGTGAAGCAATTGGTGCTGGAGTCGATGGAATTGCGATGATGGGACATCCTGGTGAAGAAGCAATTATGCCTCTTGCGCAAGTTGCAAACGAGGAAGGAATCTTGATGATGTATCAGAATGTTGATGTGCCAGCAGTCAGAGCAAAATTTGGAGGCGGGTATGTTGGTGCAAACCTAGCCACACAAGGATATATGCTTGGCCAAGAGGCCATCAGAAGATTTGATCTGAAAAAAGGAGATAAAGCGGTCGTTATGGTGCCAATTGGAGATTACTCTCGAGCACAAAGAGAGGATAACGTACGCATTGCTTTTGAGGAACATGGAATGGAGGTCGTTGTGCTGGATGGTACGCCGGAATATGCAACAGATCCCAACTCAGCTATTCCCGTCATTTCAGCCGCACTCGCAGCCAATTCCGATGCGAAGATTCTAGTTCATACGGGTGGCCAAATGCTTGGAAATGCTGAAACATTTGCTGTTGCAGCTGGATATGGTCCGAATGAATTACTTCAAATCGGTTTCGATACTAGTCCCCAAGTCATGTCTGGATTCGTAAACGGGTTTGTACATTTGACCTCTGATCAACAACCCTTCTTGCAAGGGTATTTACCTGTTTTGTCCCTTTGCCAAATGAAGGTTATGGGACTAGGTGCTTTGAATCAAGATACTGGCGCTGGTTTTGTCACAACGGAGAACTATGAATCTGTTATGGCTTTGGCTAATGCTGGATTAAGATAAATGGCAGTAGCTGGCCTCTACTGAGGTCAGCTTTTTTTCATTTTTAGAAATGTTTGTTGAACTTAAAGATACTGGATAATTAATTATTTTAGTCAGTCAACCCTGTTAAAACTACTAAAATGTATAACCATATCTCCCAAAGAAATTATCTTCTATGGAACCAATAATTGAGTTAAGAAACATCAGTAAAAAATTTGGTGGCATCACTGCCCTGAATTCAGTTTCACTAGAAGTTAATGAAGGCGAAGTTGTAGGATTGATAGGGGATAATGGTGCAGGAAAATCAACACTCATTAAAACATTAGTTGGAGTTCATCAACCAGACTTCGGCGAGATATTTATTCGCGGTCAGAAAGCTGAGAATTGCATACGTCTGAAGGACCTTAGAAACCTCGCTGATTCTCTCGACGTATCTAGTTAGGCTGAACCGCATATGAGGTCCAGCGAAAACACTATGACGGGCAAACACATTGTCATTACCGGAGGAGCTCGAGGGATCGGCCGTTGCATCACTCGCAAGTTCCTCGAACAGTCAAGCGACAATCGATTGTTCATCTTGGACATTGATCAAGGTGAACTGGATCACACACTAAAGGCACATCTTCGCAACTATTCAGAGGGAGGCAAGATAAACGGACATGTCTGTAACCTCCGCGATATCTCCG
>CAJXNF010000228.1 GCA_913056375.1 uncultured Pseudomonadota bacterium
CGTCACTGATGCTTACATCGTGAGCAATGGAATGCCAGAGGCCAACTTCGTTTACATAGCTTCGTAAAAGCTTGAGTCCCTCCACTAATTGATCCCAGGTCAGCCCCATCGCTTCTGGCCTGATGTCCAATCCAATACTTGAGATGGTATCCAACATTTCCTCAGCTCCATCCTCATGAAGCATTGATCCAACGATCACACCTAGGCCAACAGGCTGTCCATGCAAGAACTTCTTTCCGGTTAGTTTTTCAAGCGTGTAAAAAAGGAAATGATCCGTTCCTTCGATGTGTCGAGGACACCAGCCAGCGCCGTGATAACTGGTCCCCCATTTCAAGCCATCAACCAACGCCTCAATTCCCTTATCATTCATCACCCTGATACTGTCAATATTCTCCACAATTCCCCTGACTTTTCTCAAGGATTGTTGCGCTAGACCTTCATCGTATCGCCATTTTTCCTCGATCTTGCCCTCACGTTCTGCATAGCGCCAATCCAGCACTCCTGTATGAAAACAGAGGATATCACCAATCCCTGACCAATTCAGGTGAGGTGGGCAATTAGCTAACACGTCATAATCAATATACACTGTCTCTGGAACTGCCCACCCACGGTAAACGACTTTCCCATCAATTCGAATCCCAGAGCGCTGGCCATAGACCGCATTCACAGAAAGCGCTGTAGGAGCCTGGAACAACGGAAGGTTTTTGCGCCAGCTGAAGTATTTTGCCACATCCAAGGCCTGTCCACCGCCAAGGCCCACAATCGCCCGCACTTCTCCAAGATTTTCAGCTTCTTTGTTGAGATCATCCTGTTCAATCGAGCCACAAAAGTAAGTTTGGCACTCTGCTCCCTCAAAATGATGTCCAAACATTGGCCATAAATCTTCCATTGTAACCACAAGGAAAGGTGGATTGACGAAATTCTTGAATTCATCCAAAAGTCCCCGGCCAAAGATTGTTGGGAAACCATAAGGAATTTCCTTGCTGTGATTGTGTTCCATGATGTTCCTCAATTTTGTGTAAATCCCAAAAAGATATTTCGATTCTGGCCCGAGGCTTTAACTGAAAAACGAATTTCGTTCAAGGAAGATTTTTTGGTGAACATTTTTTACTCGACAATATTTGGAATACCAAATACCTTTCAGCGCTCTTTCTCAATCTCTAAGGAGGAATCATGAAGAAACTATTCACAACAGCGTTAGCAGCTGTGATGCTGCTTGGTGGCACATTGGTCAGTGCCAGTGACTATCCAAACAAAACTGTAGAGGTAATCACTCATGCTGGAGCAGGGGGTGGGACCGACGTAACTGCTCGAATGATGATGCTGCGCGCACGCAGGGTGTTGGGCGAAGACATGGTGGTTGTCAACAAGCGTGGTGGGGGTGGCTCCGTAGCTATGGATTATTATCTTGAGCAGCCAGCTGATGGCTATTCAATTTTGACCTTCACAATTGGTCATGCTGCTGAGTTAGCGAAAAACAAAACCAAAATGACCTTGGATGACGTCCGCCCAATTGCCAGAGGCACGGACGACCCGCAAATTTTGATGGTCCGCTGCGGGGTCTATGACAGCGCTCAAAGCTTTGTTAATGCACAGAAAGATAAACCGTTGACTTATGGGACAACGCACCTTGGAAACATTGATGATGTTTCAGCATTTATGTTCACAAAGCGAGGCAACCTAGCAACACCAAAGATCGTCCCATTTGATGGTGGTGGTGAACTGGCAACCCAATTGGTAGCAGGTGCCGTGGATGTCGGTGTATTGAACTTAGCTGAAGCTGGAGCACAAATTGAAGCTGGAGATGTCTGCCCAATCGTTGTTCTTGCTGATGAGAGAATGTCAGCAATTTCCGATGTTTCCACTGCAAAAGAATTGGGAATCCCTGTTAGTTTTTCTACTGTCAGAGGATTTGTCGTTCACAAAGATGTCCCAGATGACGTAGCTAAGAAAATTGAGGATTCACTGATCAAAGCCATGAAACATGGAGTTTATCAGGGTTTCCTAACATCTGTGGGCTTAGATTCGACTTCTGTAGCTGGTTCTGAAGTTTGGGGTAACCAGCTGCAAACGATGGTGACTGATATGAAAGATGCCCTCACTGAATTGGGCTTCATTCAATAACTCCTCTGATTGTGCCTCATTTTGGGGCACCTCTTCCCCTCTCGGTTTCATCAGATGGCCAATCAATCCAACTCCATAAAATCAGGCTCAGCAAATGTCAGTCGCTGGGTAATCCCTGGATTGATCATCTTGTTCTGTGCCATTGCCTTTAATTTAACGACTCAATTTGACCGTGTTCCAGAAATTCTCAAGCGGGGCATTCAGCCTTCTGATTTTCCACAATTAATCCTTTTGTTGTTGATTGGCCTAGCTTGCTTACTACCTTTTGAAAACACCCAACACAACCGACCTGCCGTTCCACCTTCAGTGTTTATATCACTCGCATTGATGGTGGTTTTTGTTCTATTGACACACTTAGATTTCTTTATTGCACTAGGCTGTTTTAGTGGAATGCTGTCTTTCAGTTGGGGGGAGCGCCGATTAGGAGCTTTGCTTCTGGTTACTCTGTTTTTTCCAACATTTGTGTTTTTTCTCTTCGATCTGGTCTTTGAAGTCCGCTTCCCACGCGGTTTATTGACGAATCTTTGGTACGGGTAAAATTGGAAGCCATCTTCTCTGGTCTTTGGGCGCTAGCTGACCCAATGCTGCTCCTGTTGATTGTGTTGGCCACTTTAGGAGGGATTCTTGTCGGAGCGCTCCCTGGTCTGAATGCTACCAACGGGGTTGCGCTTCTACTTCCCTTTACCATCACAATGGAACCGATTGCAGCAATTGCGGTTCTCACTACGATCTATTGTGCAGCGACCTTTGCTGGCGCGATCACTGCCATTTTGATCAATACTCCCGGTACTTCTGCAAGTGCTACCACCTGTCTTGATGGATATCCTCTAGCTCAACGCGGGGAGGCAGGAAGAGCTCTCGGAATGGCAGCTGTCTCTTCTACAATTGGCGGAATCATCAGCGTACTTTGTCTGATGGCAGCGGCCCCGCTCTTAGCTGGAGCTGCTTATAAATTTGCTCCTCCCGAATATTTTGCACTGACCGTCTTCGGCCTCTCGATGCTGGCTTCCATTGGCGAAGAATCCTCGATAAAAAGCATCATGTCTGGGGCATTCGGCGTTTTGTTGGCAACAGTCGGTATTGATCTGCTCACGACCGTTGAACGTTTTACCTTTGGAATGAACGAATTAACCGAAGGGATTGGCTTTGTACCAGTCATGATTGGAGTATTTGGAATTGCAGAACTTCTTACTCAGGCGGGTCAACTTGGGATTGTCCGTGAACGAATCACTCTTCGCGCTATTCAATTGCCCAGCAAGGCGGATTATCAGAAAACCTGGAAGGCAATTTTACGTTCGTCAGGGATTGGGACATTCATCGGAATTTTGCCAGCAGAAGGAGCGACCATCGCATCAATGATTGGATACAATGAGGCTAAGCGCTGGTCAAAAACTCCTGAAGAATTCGGGAAAGGCTCTATCGAAGGAATTGCCGGTAGCGAAGCTGCTAACAATTCGGCAACAGGTGGTGCCATGGTGCCTACCTTGGCTCTTGGAATACCAGGAAGTCCCACTGCTGCTGTAATTCTAGCTGGCTTGATGGTCCATGGTCTACGACCAGGGCCAACCATGTTTACCGAGCAATCTACTTTCGTTTTTGCCATTTTCTGGTCGATGCTTTTGGTCAACGTCTTATTTTTCTTCGTGGGCTTGTATGGCGCACGCATCTTTGCACGGGCCACTTTGATCCCATTGACAATTCTATGGCCCATGGTCTTTCTTTTTTCAATGGTTGGGGCCTACGCACTGGATCAATCGATGATTGATGTCTGGATTGCCCTTATCTTTGGTGTGATCGGCTACCTGATGAAGAGGTATGGATTCTCAGTAGTATCTCTTGCAATAGGCTTGATTCTGGGAGGGATGCTAGAGAAGCGTCTAGGACAGAGCATGGTGATGTTGGACGAACAATGGTGGTTGATCGCAACAAGACCACTTTCTTTGTTTTTCCTTGTTTTGACAGTTTTGGCGCTGGCTGGACCCTTTCTGTTGCGAAAGATAAAATCGATAAAATCTTGAGAACTTTGTGAAGGTAGTTCTGGTTCTCTAATTTATTAATGAATTTTCAAATAGCTGAAAATATTTGCTTATCTAAGAATAAGTTTTGATTTTTAGATTTTATATAATCTAATTCAGAATCATAATTTTGGGATGCAACCACTTGACGAATTGAAGACTTCTGGGCAACCACTGCTCAAACCAAGAAGAACGCTTGCTGATGAGGCAGCTGATGCACTCAGAGAACTTATTTTGCTGGAAAAGCTAAAACCCGGGATTCCTGTGCCAGAACGCGATCTCGCCTCGGTGCTGGGCATCAGCAGAACTCCACTCCGAGAAGCCCTAAAGATTTTGGAACACGAAGGTTTGGTAGAGTACAGTTCGACTCGACGACCCTTTGTAGCCAATCCTTCACTTCTGGAATTAGCTGATTTGATCAAAATCATTGGTGCGTTGGAGTCGCTTGCCGGTGAACTGGCTTGTGAACGAGCAACTCAGGATGAGATCAATTCAATTGCAGCATTAGCAGAAGAAATGTCTGAAAAATCTGACAGGATTGAGCCGTTGGAGTTCTTTAAGATTGACATGGAATTTCACCGGCAACTGGTGGCTGCAAGCCGCAATCCAGCTCTGATTGAGACTCATCGCCAGTACAATGCTCGTCTTTGGAGAGCGCGTTTTGTGTCTTCTCGGAGAGCGACAAGACGACCAATGACCCTTAACCAACATGACCAAATCGCCACCTCACTCAAAGAAAGAGATACTCAAAAGATAGCGATTGAATTGCGCACCCATCTCGACACCACGATCAAAAATATTGCTGAAGATCAAGAAGATACTCTTTTGAAATCAGACCTGGAAAACAACTCATGAAACCAAGAATTGCTTTGATTCCTGGAGATCCCAGTGGGATCGGACCAGAACTAGTAGCGAAATTACTTGCTGAACCTGGACTCTCTAATGAAGTAGATGTCTTGGTAATTGGAGACTCCCATGTATTGGAAATGGGGCAGCACCAAGCTGGGGTGAAAAGTGGTTTTCAGCAGGTGGACCCCCTCGGAGGAAATTGGGTTTTGGAGAATTCAGAAAGTTTCGCCTTCCATCCCACCCAGACAATCGCTAGCTCTGATGTGAAGATTGCTGAGGCAACTCAAAGTTCAGGAGCATCGGTCTTGAGCACCTTGGATATAGCATTGGATTTTGCGAGCGATGGGATCGTTGATGCAGTCGTCTTTGCTCCCTTCAACAAACAAGCAATGCACTCAGCTGGTTT
>CAJXNF010000229.1 GCA_913056375.1 uncultured Pseudomonadota bacterium
TGCGGATGCCACCGGGGATCAATGGTCTGGAGACTGCGAAGCGCTTGATTGAAATTGATCCCTCCATCGAAATTGTGATTGTGACAGCCTACTCTGACACCTCAAGAATGAGCATGGCCAAAGAACTCGGTGACGGTCGATTTTTACTGTTGAAAAAGCCATTTGATCCAGACGAATTGACCCAGATCGTTCAGTTTTTGGCCAATCGAAGAGACAATGAAATCTTGGAGAATTAAAAGTTGCTCACTCAAACCCAAGTTCTGAATGCATAGCAGCTCCGAAGGTAGCCCCTCATGACTCATCGTATTCTCGTCATTGATGACGATCCCAAAATACTGGAGACCTGCCGTTCAGTCCTGGCACCTGAAGCAAACGTGGCAGGAGAGGAATTGCAGGCCATGGCAGATTCGCTCTTCGGCACCCAGCGAGTGGCACCTGAAGAAGGCGTCGGCAGAGTCCGTCAGCGCTTTGAAGTAACTACGGTTAACCAAGGGTTGCTGGGCTTGGATGAAGCAGTCAGGGCGAACAAAATTGGCCAACCGTTTTCAATTGCTTTCATCGATATGCGAATGCCTCCGGGCATTGATGGTCTGGAAACTGCGGAAAGGCTTGTCACGATTGACCCCTTTATTGAAATTGTGATCGTTACAGCCTACTCAGATACATCTCGTCAGAATATGGCTGATCAACTTGGGGACAGCAGGTTCCTACTGCTAAAGAAGCCATTTGATCCAGATGAATTGACACAGATGGCTCAGTTTCTCATCTACAGGCGAGAAATTGACCAATTGAACCGAGCTTATGAGCGTTTTGTACCCAAGGAATTCCTAAAGCTGCTGAACAAGGAAAATATTCTGGAAGTACAGATTGGCGATCACGCCGAAATGCCCATGTCCATTCTCTTTTCTGAT
This sequence comes from uncultured Pseudomonadota bacterium, assembly GCA_913056375.1. Classification (GTDB taxonomy): domain Bacteria; phylum SAR324; class SAR324; order SAR324; family NAC60-12; genus JCVI-SCAAA005. Next base: position 912 of record CAJXNF010000229.1, read on the forward strand.
ATTCGCTCCTTCACATCACTCTCCGAACGTCTTTCGCCTGCAGAGAATTTTCGCTTCATCAATTCCTACCTTGGATTGATGGGACCGGTAATCCGGAGGAATCGAGGCATCATCGACAAGTTCATTGGTGACGCAATCATGGCGCTATTCCAAGTGGAGCCAGATGATGCTGTGCGTGGAGCTCTTGAAATGATTCGTTCGCTTCGCTGGTACAACCAGGGCCGTTCACGTGCGGGTTATTCTTCCGTGCGAATCGGGATCGGTATTCACAGTGGGAATGTGATGCTGGGTACCATCGGAGAACACTACCGAATGGAAAGTTCGGTAGTGAGTGATGCCGTCAATCTGGCTTCTCGCATTGAAATGCTGACCAAGCCTTTTAAGACCGATCTGTTGATTAGCGAAGGTACTTACGATGGTCTTAAAGATCCGAGTCAATACATGATTCGCCTCGTAGATATGCGCAAGGTGAGAGGTCGAAGTTTGCTGGTCAGACTTTATGAGGTTTTTGACGAGGAGTACGAAGACCTCCGGGAGTTCAAAAAAGAAAATTTAGAACTGTTTGAGCTAGCAGTGAAATCATTTCACGCCTCAGAATTTGACGATGCTCGCTCCCAATTTGAGCGTTTGGCTTCAATGGGAGTTGAGGACAGCCTTGTTGAGCTTTACTTGGAACGTCTGAAACACATTGCTGAATATGGTGATGATGCCCCGATCGATGAGCATTTCTAAGCCAATCCGAATCTTCCAAAACAACTGAGTTCTTGATGAAGTTTGTTCGAAGCCTACAGAACGAGATTGTAATTTCGTTCATCCTACTTGCCATGTTTCCGAGCCTCATTGGAGGCGCAGTAACTCTGATCTATTTTCAGAATATGATGGAGAAGGAAGCGCAACAAAATCTGGAACATGTAGCAGAACTGTGGGCGCTGGCATCTGATCAGTGGTATCAAAATGCCGCAAAAGATATTCGCCAGTTAGCCAACACCCCCAATCTCTGGCAAGCGGAGGCATTTGCGCAGAGAAGCCTTTTTGAACCGGATCACTATGCCGGGATCTGGCAACTGAACTCTGAAGACCAGTTACTGCAAACGATCAAGTCAGGTGAATTGCCTGAAGAAACGAGATGGGAAACTCTCAAGGAGTTCAATCAAGCCGAACTTGGTCCTCTACAGTTGCTCAAATCAGGAGCAATTGTGCTGCCGATTCGAGTTGATGTAGCTAATGAGGAACTGGTTGGGCGAGATCAGACCAATTCGAAATTGCTAGCTCTGCTCAACAGTCAATCGATGACGGAGTTGTTTACTACAAGAAATCAGGACGGACAAAGCCGAGGATTCTTTGCCGATTCAGCAGGGAATGTACTGTCGTTCATGCCTGATACAAGCCTGTCTGACGAAACTTGGCAGCTGATTGGAAATTGTCGTGAAGAGGTTACAGGATCTGGGGTTGTGGTGAATGACTTGGGTGATGATGTAGTGACGGCTTACCGCTGGCTAGGCTACCCGAATGCTTGTCTAATTGTAGAAGTTGATCGGGAAATTGCTATCGGCAAGCTTGGGGTGCGGTTGCCTTTATTAGTTGCTCTGATCTTCGGAATCATTATTGGAATTTCGCTGTTGGGAGTTCGTTTTCTAAGTCGTCACTTGATGCAGCCTATTCATGAACTCGTCGGTATTGTTAATCAGGTGGCAGATGGGGATTTCACCTCTCGGCCGAAAGAAAGCCAGTTGGTGGAGATCAAGAAACTTCACCGAGCTTTTACGGATATGGCGAATAGCTTGGAAACCTACAACCGTTACCTTGAAGAGCGAGTTTCCCAGCGAACCTTGGAATTGAATGAAAAAAATCTACAACTTCGTGAAACTATGCGCCTGCTGGATGAGGAAAAGAAGAAGCAGGTACAGCAGGCATACAACGCAGGTATTGTTGAACACGCAATCAGTGTTTTGCACAACATTGGGAACGCCATCACCCCCCTTGCGGTCCGACTGCAAAAGCTTCATCAGAACAAAGTAGAATCACAGTTTTCCAGCTATCTCCAACAGTTGTGTAGTTTGTTGGAACAGCACGAGGGTGACTTGGGAGATTTTTTCAGTTCTCCCAGGGGTCAACAGTTCCTCCCTTTCCTTAAGCAACTCACCCAAACCTCTGACCAACAGAAAGAGGATGAACTTAAGTCGATGGATGTGATGGCCCATCAGCTTGATCACATCACGGAAATTATTGCGTTACAGCAGAAGTACGCGACACAGCAGTCGAATACTGAAGAGGTTCAGATCGAACAGGTGATTGATGATGCGATGGAAATGATGAAGCCAGCGTTCGATAAGCGAAACATTATGGTTATCGAAGAAGTTCAACCAGAACTACCAAAAATTCAAAATGATCCAAACAAGCTCGTTCAGATCTTTATGAATTTATTCAAGAACAGTATCGAGAGTATCGATCAGTGTCTGCGGGCCCCCAAAGATGGGTATCAGGGGAGGGTCAGAGTGGGAGTCACGATTCTGGGAAGTGATCAACTTCAGATTTATGTTGAAGATAATGGCCAAGGTGCAGAACCAGAGTCCCTGAAGCGGGCCTTTGAATTTGGATACTCCACCAAAAAGCGTGGTTCTGGGTTTGGTTTGCATGACTGCGCAAATTTTATCCGTTTTCACAAGGGTATTGTTGAGTTGACATCCGAGGGCATTGGCAAGGGGGCCAAGATCACTTTCACTTTGCCAATCACCAAATCAAAGAACGAAAAAGAAGAACAAGAAGCCTAGAATCTTCACGCCTTGGTTCTTCCATTCCAGAAATCAATAGATGTGGACAGATAGGTAATCAGTTCATGATGGACGCTGAGCAACAAAATCAAATTCAGATCAAACGTGATGCACTGAACATGAATGTGATGTCTCTGAAGCCAGAGCACTTTCAGGATTTGGCTCATGTTGGCTCAATCCTCACAGAACTGGAAGAATTCGCATCATTGATGGATGGACTGGAACAGCCTCAATTCAGCAAAATTTTGAAGGAATTGGGGCATCGGCTTGGCCAAATTGTGGCAGAGTTGTCTCCATACGAATCTGGTCTGGAAGAATTTCAGCAACTTCATGAGCAGTTTGATAATGCATTGGAACTTCTTTACGCAGGAGACCAAGAGGACGCTGATAAGATTCTGATCCATGCGTTGGATAGTAAATCAACGGCTGGGAAGAATTTAGAATCACAGGATCACTACAGTGATTACGCGGAGATTATCCAGCACTGCACTGATGAGATGAAAGGAGATGAAACCCTTGCGGAGTTTATTAGTGAGACAGAGGAAGGGCTCCAGAATACAGAGGAAACCCTACTTAGATTGGAAGAAGATTTTGAGGATCAAAAAGCTATCTCTAGCATCTTCCGGGTCTTTCATACAATCAAGGGGACTGCTGGATTTTTAGGTTTGACAGATCTGGGAAGCTTGGCCCATCGGACAGAGGATTTGATGGTTCAGGTCAACGAGGGAGAGCGCGAAATCACATTAGAGATTCTAAACGCAATCCTGTGTGCAACGGATGGTTTATCCAAGTTGATTAGTCAAATGAAGGCTATGATTGCAGGAATGAATTCAGAGCCGGTAGATCTTCGAGAAGCCTACCAACTTTTGGATCATTTGCTAAGTGATGAAGTACCTAAATCCCCCCCGATTTCAGAAAATCCTACTCCTGAAACTATTAGCGCAACCCCACCAACTCACTCTGAAGAGCAAAAAACGCTGACCGAAACTCGCCCTGAAGCGAGTAAGAACTTAGCGAGTACTTCGAAGCCTCCCACCACTGAGGTTTCAAAAACGAATGAGAACATAGTAGCAACTCAAGTCATGGATATGCTGAAGATTCCAGCATTTAAACTTGATGAGTTGTCTGAGTTCATTGGCGAAATGGTGGTCGCACTCTCAGTTTTGTCCCAGAATCCAACGATTGCCAATCTGGAAGATCGAGAATTACATGACCGATTGGATCAGTTGAACAAGATCACAGAGCAACTTCGGGATCGGATCCTCAGTATTCGCATGTTTCCGGTCAAGAACGTTTTTTCAAAGCTGACAAGGCAGATGCGGGATCTCTCAAAAAAATCTGGTAAGCAGGTCAAGCTCACAATTCAGGGAGATGAAACATTAGTTGATAAGACGATCATAGATAGCATCTACGCCCCACTGATGCACATCATGCGAAATACCGTTGATCATGGAATTGAAACTCCTGAGGAACGAATAGCAGCGGGTAAGTCCTCAGAGGGAACCGTCAAACTCTCTGCACATCACTTGGGTGATTCCATTCTGATTGAGGTGCGTGATGATGGGCGTGGATTGGATCGTCAAAAACTACTTTCAAAAGCCTTGGAGCGTGGCTTGATCAATGAGCGAGAGAATCTCACAGATCAACAAATCTTCATGTTCATCTTCACGAGTGGTGTTTCCACAGCTAAAGAAGTGACTGACAT
>CAJXNF010000230.1 GCA_913056375.1 uncultured Pseudomonadota bacterium
TTTGAATAAGGACAGGCCAATGAACCTTTTATCAGTCCTAGTTTCATTTTCTAGATCCTTTGCTGCCAATCCATATGGCTCATAGCCACTATCGACGGAGGGATGGTGCTTAACAAAAGTAAATCAGAAAGTTTCGCTCACCAATCTTTCTGGAGTAGCTGTTTTGGACTGAGCGTCCGGGTTACAAAAGGTTGAATGATCTGCTCCTCATTTTTCTCTGTGAGGATCTTGATAATTTTCCAACTTTTGTCCATTTGTAGTTCCCAGACCTCTAAGAAAAGTTCCTCTGCATCCACAAACCAGTAGTAAGGCACCCCCGCCTTGGACAGGGTATCCGGAACCAACTCCCGGTCTTTCTTACGGGTAGTATGGCAAACCTCACACACCCAATCTGGACGAACGGTCACAGGAAATCCATCCGGTGGCTGAGAGTGTTGATCTCTTTTCCAGCCCGCCAAATCCGCCTGGAGTATACGATCTGTGTTCAAATACTGCACAGAAATTTCCGTTGCAATCCACCATCCCCCTTCTCCATTCGAAGCTTTGTGGCGGTGGAAAAATCCTCCGACAGTACGCAGGATCTGTGAGGTGACATTGCCATGCAGCCAGCCAGGTAGAGCCTTGATGCCGATTACCCCGTCAATCCATTCTGGGTGAATTCCCGGGAAGATCTGTTCATAGGCCATCAGTAGTTGGGCCGGTGTTTTTTTGTCTTCCAGATTGAGTTTCATAAGCTACATCCCGGTTTCAGAAAAAGCTTTTTGGATATTTTTGGAGTCACGTTTTTTTAAGATGTGCAGTCAACTCTAAATCCAAATAAACAATTGAATTGGGTTATTTCAGCAGCGATTATGATCTTTATTCTGATTGATTGCGAAACGATGCAGTGTCTTTGGTTCTATATCAACTCTACCTTCGTTGAACTCCAAGCAACCCCAATCTGGGTCAATTTTAGCTGAGCTTAACTGTTCCAAACAGACATATTCTTTTATTAATTGGCTTAAATCTGTTTCTAGGGTGCTTCCATCTTCAAAACACAATCGAAAGCAGAAACCTTCTATGTAGGAAAAATGGACAAGCTTCATTAGTCACTCTAGTGGAGAAATTTTATGAAAATTTTGAGTTTCCCACATTTCAATCAATTCTGCTTGATGGATCTCTGCCCATTCACGGACTAGTTGTCTGCATTTCTTTGGGACAGCACCTTGGACAATATTTAAATTTTCCAATTCCATCACCGCTTCGAACTCTCCATATTTGATATGAATATGCTGCGGAGGGTGCTCTTTATCGATTACGTACATACGAATAATGATTCCATAAAATCGACTGATTTCAGGCATCTTGATTATTGGGTCAGCATGGTAATTTGACCAAAATGAGAAAGGATTTACAAAACAACCATCAGAAAACGAACAAATCATGAAGCTAGTTTGTGTTGCTGTCCTCAAGTGCTTTTTCATTTAAGCTTTTTTTCAACAACTCTTGTGCACAAACAGGAGAGAGATCTGTGCCATCTTTCCAGCAGACGGTTCCAGCCACCTCATCAATCATTGGCAGCATCAAATCCCCAGAATTCTGTAAGCGATTCAGGAATTTTAGGGGTACCAGTTTTCTTAGATCTACGACACCTGCCAATCCATCTTTAAAAACTACCTTCATTTGAAAATCTTCTCGCAGATAGGCTCTGACTATTCGGGGGTATTCGTTCATTCCAAGGGCTCAATGTTGAACAGTTCTTCCTCGTTTCGAGCCAACTCCCAGTTTTGAAGGAGTTCCGCTTCGTGCATTTTTGACCATTCTCTAATCAATTTTTTGACTCGTTTGGGGAGATCACCGGAAATAACTTTTCCTGTTTGGATGTCTACAGCGCCTCCATATTCATTGTAGACCGCATGAAAATGTGGTGGGGCGTGGTCACTCCAATACATATAAATGGAAATTCCCAAAAATAAGCTGATTCTTGGCATTCTATTCTCAAATGGTGTAGTGCCTCACCTTGATAGCTTTTGCCCCTAACCCGGTACCTGTCTACATGAAATTGATAGACTTGGCCATCCTACATCGATTTGCAATCTTCTCTGTTGAAACAGATCGACGGTGAGGGGACCTGTTCTGTCAAAAATCTCACCAGTAGTTATTGACGAACCGTTTTAGCCGTTTGCAAAAGGTCTATAAATTTTCAGCGAGAACATCCCATCTTGAAAATCAAAGTCTGGTTCTCTTTTGCTGCTTTGTTTCGCTGCTTCAATGATCTTTAAGGTCCCACTTCCCCAATTCTCGAACAAGCCCATCATGTAAAAGATCTTGGCGAGAAGTTTGTTCCCCGGCCTGGACGGATGATGACGCTTGAGTGCATCCAGGGTGATCGTAGGAGAGAACAGCTGAGCCGGATTGTAGAAGCGGATGAAAGATGGGCGAACTTCAATCGTGGATTTGACATCCATCCGATAATCACGGTGAACGATCAAGTTGACCAAGGCTTCGCGCAGCATTGCCCTTGGGAGCTCAAAGTGCTCTGTCCCGGCTTGTTCACCTTTCAGATAGCTTTTGCGCAGGGAGTTCAACAAGAATCCTTGAGCATCCACAAATACCTTCAGTAAGTTGCCCATATACTCCTGCTCATTGATCATCTCATCGTAACTTGTATCCGATGGAAAGCTGGCGACCTTGATTTCGTAGTGACCCGGGAAGAATCGTGCTGGGTGCTTACCAAACAGCAAGACGGCAGCATTCGTGACAGAGCCTTCCTTTACCAAATCAAGCTTCTCCAACACTTGGTCAGTGGGCAGGTAGAGATTTTCGTTGAAGTCCCGGACGGCATTGGCGATCTCCATGAAGTGATGGACGCTCGTCTCATCAATGTCCGCAATCGTTGCTGCAGGGCAGGGCTGGAAGTCAAAACCATAGCCATTTTTTCGTTGCTGGAGTAGTAGGTGATACTGTTCTTGGCTCAGCTGCTGAGTCGTCGAACCAACGCGGATGTAGGGTCTACCGTAGGCCACATGGGGCTTGAGCGGGCTCTGCTCCACACAGACTCGCACACAGAATTTCCCCTCAAATTCAACCCTCTCAACTTGTGGATAAAGTTTGGGATCAGTGTTGAGCTTGATCGAGTTGGCGACATTCTTCAACGTGTCGTCCGTGACTGTTTGCCCAATGATCTTCCCATCATCTGCAACACCAAAGTAAAGAATGCCCCCCTTGTGATTGGCGAAAGCACACAGCGTTTGAATAGCTTCTTTCAGCAACGAGGTCGAACGTTTGAACTCGATGCCTTCGGATTCACCGTTTGCTAATTCTTGATGGAAGTCATTCATGGGTTTCGAAAGTTGAGGAAGCTATCACTTCCAGATGTTTCAGCAGGGGAAAAACACGAAAAGTGTTTATGAATCACCATTTCAGCAGATGCACCAAGCGAATGATCACTCAATTTTGCCTTGGCCGATGTGCATTTATAGCAGCACTGTGTTGTAAATGGGCGTTCTTACCGAATTGGAGTCACATCGGGTCAAACAAACTCAGTCCAACGTTATGGACGATGGGAAGGAAGGGATGATATCAGACTTTGGTAACTTCTCCGTTTGGCTGAAAAAATGTAGTTTTTGACTCTCATCACAAATCCAATATTCCAGTGCGCCAGCCTGGAGGTAGAGCCTTCCTTTTTTCTGCATTTGAGCCATAGTGTTCCCTGGTGACATCACCTCGACACATATTTCTGGAGCGATACTAGCGGCGCTATCAGAGATTGTTTGCCGACGTCGCTCAATTGTGATCCAGACCACATCTGGAGAACGCACACCATCTTCGGTAAGAATGGGGAATTCAGGAGGACTGAATCCATCCGGACGATGTTGCATCAGTAACCGCTGAATTTCATAGACCACAAACGCGTGCTGAACCTTGACAGCATTCATAAGCAGTTCTCCATCTCCATTCAACTCTAATTTGTACGGAAGATCCTGCAGTTGTGGGTCCTCACAAACTGCGTCCCAGGTCCAACTCATGATTGCCTACTTGGTTGCAAGTTCGTTTTGTTCTAGGAAAGAATTTGAAGCTGCTGGCTGAATTGAGGACAGCTTTGAATTCCATAAAATTTGTCTTTAAGGCGTGTGAACCACCTCCACCACAATCACTGAAACAGGTGCCATTTCATTTAACTCCGTGATCAACTCAACTTCACACTCTGCCTTGGCTTCCACTGGGTCTCAATACGGATCATGAACTAACACCTCACAACTATACTCTTTGAGTTCCCGTAGGGTGTCCAGCACCTTCGAATTGCGCAGATTGATGTCTTTAAGGAAGTGGCTTCACCTGCACTACATCTATGTGGAACAAATTCAATACAATGGTTTGATTTTATTGATTCCCTCATACTGACGAACCCGTTCCCAGTCTGTCATCAGCTCTTTCTGATGAAAACTAGCCCATTCGATCACCAAACCCAGCGTTCAAGGAGGGAATTTATTGGCTCTCACAGAAAGAGTCAGAGTGTCAATCTCTGCTTTTGCGACCGCGAAACTGGCTGATTTCCATCATAGAAGTATTCGTGAACCTGAAAGTCTGAAGACCAAAATTTACGTAAACTCTAATTCTACTTCGCTGGAATCACCATAGGTTTCAATCCCCAGTTCCTGCGCAAGCTCCTGGGCACGCGGATGAATGAAGGGAGAGACCAGAATCTTGCGGTCTGCCGTACGCTGATGATGTTTCTCGTAGAAAGCGATCTTGCGAGAGAAAACGTATAGCTGGGAACGATCAGTTGAAGATTTCAGTTCGAAGATGATCAGCGTCCCATTGCGAACGATGATGTCGAGCTCGATTTGGTCAGGCCTGCCGAAGACCTCCCCCGCGTCGTCATACTCGTTGATGTTCAAGACCTCGACACCAAAACTTTCTGTCAGCACAGCAGCCAAGGCATGCCGAAAGGCTCTCTCTGACCCAATTCCCCAACGAGCACCGAGAGCACCGATCTTGCGGTCCAGCCTACTCTTTTGCTCCCCGACCTCTAACCACAGGCGCTTGTTCTGCTCGGTTTGTTCGGCCCACTTGCGATCACTCTCTGCCTTGGACTCTTCCCACTTGCGGTTTTGTTCAGCCCACTTGCGATCACTCTCTGCCTTGGACTCCTCCCATTTGCGGTTTTGCTCCGCCCATTTCTCATTTTGCTCCGCCCATTTGCGTTCGCTCTCTGCCTTGGACTCTTCCCACTTGCGGTTTTGTTCGGCCCACTTGCGATCACTCTCTGCCTTGGACTCTTCCCACTTGCGGTTTTGTTCCGCCCACTTCTCATTTTGCTCCGCCCATTTGCGTTCACTCTCTGCCTTGGACTCTTCCCACTTGCGGTTTTGCTCCGC
>CAJXNF010000231.1 GCA_913056375.1 uncultured Pseudomonadota bacterium
TCAGATTCAAGGCCGAAGGTTTCTCGAATCATCCCCTCCATGATTTCCGGATCAAAGTAGATATCTCCAGAGGGTAGTATATTTTCCTGACCCATTAGGCTCTCCGAATTACAGGTGGAAAAGATAATTTTTCCGTGCAAATTATAAGCCGACAAAATGAAATGAATTTTGAGAAAAAGTTAGAATATCATGGTTTTGATCGCTCAAAATCTAAAAATAAATCGTAGCAGCCACTTCCTGGTCAGCACGCACCTCCAGCTAAAAATTTCCCATGTCCAAAAATATGAAAAACTCTGCGAACTTGTTGAATGAGGATGAAATTCTCTTATCCGAAGATCTGAACGATAGCCGGCTCTACTTCAATAGAGAGCTTAGTTGGTTAGAGTTCAACCAGAGAGTATTGGAACAAGCAAAAGATGAGAATCATCCACTCCTGGAGCGCGTCAAATTTCTGGCGATCGTTCAAACAAACATGGATGAGTTTTTCATGGTTCGTGTTGCAGCGCTTCTCAAACAGATGCGCTCCGGAAGTGATAACATTGCTCCAGATGGAATGAGTGTAGAAGAGCAACTCGGAGCGATTCGATCCAGAGTACAGCTGATGAAACAAGACCAACAGCAATGTTGGTCTGAACAACTCCGACCCCAATTGGAGCAACATTCGGTACGCTTCATCGAACCTGATCAGTACACTCCAGAATTGAGAGAATATCTTTCAAACTACTATCAGCAAGGAGTCCACCCTGTTCTGACACCCCTTGCTTTTGATCCTGGACATCCCTTCCCGTTCATCTCCAGCATGAGTTTGAATTTAGCGGTAGTAGTTCAATACGGCCCGCACGAAAAGAATTTTGCCCGGATAAAAATTCCAGACATTTTGCCACGATTCATTCCAGTTCCTGAAGAACTGGCAGGCAGTCGATTTGGATTTGTCTACCTTGAAGATGTTATTAAAGACAATCTGAAGGAGCTTTTTCCTGACAATAATGTGCTGGATGTCTATGTTTTTCGAGTCATCCGGGATACTGATCTTGTTATCCAAGAAGACGAAGCTGGGGATCTACTGGAGAACGTTGACCGGAGCTTGAAACAATTACGCTATGGCAACGTTTCCTTACTTCAGGTCGAAGATCAAATGCCTGAAGAACTCCTTCAAGTGTTGATGGAAAATTTTGAGATTGAACGGGGAAGAGGCATTGTCACTAGAACTCATACGAGGATGAACTTCGGAGCATGGTTCTCCCTGCTGAAGTTACCACTGCCTCAGTTGAAGGATGCTCCCTTCAAGCCCTCTGTCTTGTTCACAAGAGAACAACGAGACACCATTTTTGATAGGATTCGCCTCCAGGATTACCTGGTCCACCACCCTTTTGAATCGTTCGATTCTGTTGAAGAGTTTATTTCTGCAGCCGTGAAGGATCCTCATGTTATTGGGATCAAAATGACTCTTTATCGAGTGGGGTCTGATTCTCAAATTGTGCAAAAGCTCATTGAAGCTGCAGAGGATGGGAAACAAGTAGCTGTATTAGTAGAACTCAAAGCACGTTTTGATGAGAAGAATAACATTGTCTGGGCGAGACGGCTTGAATCGGTGGGGGCACACGTAGTTTATGGCATGTTGAAGCTCAAGACCCATTGCAAATTGTGTATGGTGATTCGAAAAGAAGGAGATGGAATCCGAAGATACATGCACATTGGTACTGGAAACTATAATCCGGGCTCTTCAAAGATTTACACTGATCTCGGCATCTTCACAGCTAGTGAAAAGATTGGAGGAGATGTAACCGACGTTTTTAATTACTTAACGGGCTATTCTGGCAAACAAGATTACGATCACCTTTTAGTGGCACCACGCTCCTTGAGAAGGAAGCTAGAGGAAATGATTGACCGGGAGGCCGAGGTTGCTCGATCTGGCAAAGAAGGCCGGATTATTATCAAAGCAAACGCAGTTACCCATCCTTCAGTGATCCAAGCACTTTATCGAGCATCTCAAGCAGGTGTAAAAATTGATCTGATCATTCGTGGTATCTGCTGCCTCAGACCAGGACTTCCAAATATTAGTGAAAACATTCGAGTTCGTTCAATTATTGGACGTTTCCTTGAGCACTCGAGACTGTTTTATTTCCAAAATGATGGTTCAGAAGAAATGTACATTGGAAGTGCAGACATCATGGAACGGAATCTTGACCGTCGAGTTGAGGTGCTAACCCCCATTTTGGAAGCTCAGCTTCGACAAATTCTGATGGAAAAAGTCCTGCAATCACAACTCAAAGACAACCAATTATCCTTTGAATTACTCTCAGATGGAACCTATGAGAGAATTCGACCTGAGGAGCGAGACGAAGAACCCTATAACTCTCAAATTGCAATGTTGCAGGCTTACTCGGAAGCTTCTAATTGATTTCAAAGGAGTAACTTCATGCTAGCAAAGCGCATCATTCCTTGTCTTGACATCAAGGCTGGCCGTGTTGTCAAGGGGACTAGTTTTGTGGGCTTGCGCGATGCTGGAGACCCAATTGAGTTGGCCCAACGCTACAATGAACAATCCGCTGATGAACTGGTGTTCTTAGACATTGCGGCCTCCTTGGAAAATCGTGGGACAACCATCGAGCTTGCGACAAAACTAGCCAGAGAGTTGTTCATCCCATTTACAATTGGAGGTGGAATCTCTTCACTGGATCACATTGCTGATCTGGTTACTGCTGGTGCAGACAAAATCTCTGTCAATTCTTCTGCGTTGAAGAATCCAGACTTAATCACCGAAGGAGCGAAACGTTTTGGCTCTCAGTGCATTGTCGTTGCGATTGATGCGAAAAAAGTAGGAGATCACTGGGAGGTATTCAGTCATGGTGGAACTCGTTCCACAGGGAGAAATGCTCTGGAATGGGCCCAAGAAGCATCGGATCGTGGTGCAGGTGAAATTCTATTGACGAGCATGGATGCTGATGGCCACAAAAATGGCTTTGACAATCCACTCAACTCAAAAGTCAGCACCATGCTCTCTATCCCTGTGATTGCTTCGGGAGGAGGGGGAACACTAGAACACTTTCGAGATGCAATTCAGGTGGGCAAAGCGGACGCAGTCCTAGCAGCTTCTGTCTTTCATTATGGAACCTACACTGTGTCCGAGGTCAAACAATTCTTGCGGACCTCCGGAATACCTGTCAGGTTGTGATCAGACTCCAAAACAAAACCTCGCAAATATTTGGCCCCTTCTACTAATCTTCCTTTATGGAAATCAACTCTTTCTGGCTTCTCTGGATTCTTGCCTTTCTTTTAGTATCCATCGTTGGACTGATCCTACAAAAACGTAAGCAAGCTTTTAGGTACTACGGAATTACCAGTCGACTCGCTTTATTAGCTTTGTTGATTTGGAGCCTCCAGGTGCTGATCAACTCTGAAGAGGAATATCGTCCCCCTCTTTGGGTACTCGTCGATACGAGTGAAAGTTTCCGTCAGTTGCTCAAACATTCTGCTGAGCCGATGAAAAGTCCAGCATCACTCATCCCTGTTGCAATCCAAGAAAAAATCGAAGCAGAATTTCCAAAAAGAGAATTGAAGTACCTGAATTGGTTTGATCCTCAAAACAAAGATTCTTCAGTTATTTGGTCAGCAACTTCTGGTTTGTCAGACAATCTAGATTTGTTTTTGAGGCAAACAAATCTTCCGAAGGGAAGTGAATTACTATTGGTAACTGATGGACAGGAAAATGAGTCTGATCTTTCTCTCAAGGAACTTGGTGAGAACTTGGCAAGTTATGAAATTAAATTGAATACTCTCGTTTGGCAGACACCCCAACCAGTTGATTTAGAATTGAGGACAGAGGCCAATATTCAGGTCGCTTTTGTCAATGAAAGCCTTGATTTACCCATAACCATTAACGCTTCCAAGAGTTTGCAAGCAGGATCATCCGAGGTAGTGCTGACAGACGGGAAAGCATTATTGGATAAGAAAATCATTGAGTGGGACGGGACGCAGCAAGAAATAAGACTCAGCCTCAACTGGACCCCCAATAAGATGGGAGACCAGCTCCTACAGCTTCGGTTGGCACCTCTAGATGGTGAAACCAATTTACAAAACAACCTGGCTTATCTATCTGTTCCAGTTCGCTCAAACCGACTGAAGGTCTTACATATCGCTGGGAGAACGGGTTGGGATGTTCGTTATCTACGATCTCTTTTAGGAGATAGCCCTGAGATTGATTTGATTTCTTTCTTCATTTTGCGCGATCCCTTTGAGGATGCCAACAATATCCCTGAGAACGAATTGGCCTTGATTCAGTTTCCCGTTGAGGAATTGTTCATGGTGGAGTTGTTCAAATTTGATGTGGTAATCTTCCATAATTTTACCATCAAGAAATATCTCAGGAACGTAGGATTTCAGCGTAGTTTTCAAAAATTTCTCTCACAGGGGAAGCGGATTGTTGTTGTTGGCGGCGATCAGACGGAGGGTGAGCGAGGATATGCTGAACTCTTCATGAATTCAGACAAGGCGCTGAGTTGGGAATGGCCCCTGCGACACGAGCAAAATTGGAATTATGAGGAGATTGATCTATTGCCTCCTGAACATTCTCAACGTCAAGCTACTTTCAATTGGGATGATTCAAATGACGGTTCAGGGATCCGAGTGCTCAGGAGGACTTCATTTGGATTAGGGAGGGTTGATTGGGTGACAGATCCTCATTCCTGGCGTTGGACTCTCAGAAGAGAGAAGGATCAGGCAACTCGGTTCCAGCACTTGATGTTCTGGCAGACGCTTCTCTATCAGCCATTCTTTGAGCAACAGCGAGTTTTCACAGATTTTCGCAGAACCCGACCGTACCATGTGAGCGAACGAATTGCCGGCAATTTGCATCTACCTACCTCATCGCCTGATGTGGTTCTAAGGTTAGTTGACTTGGAAACAGGCCAAGTTACGGAGGAGCAGGTTCTAAGTGTTCGTGAAGAACTGGCTGCATTGGAGTTGGCGACAAAGATGCCTGGCAATTACGAAATGCAAATTAGCTGTCGATGTAAGGATATGCCTGATTTGAGGCATCCGGTGGTCATTGTTGACGAGTGGTTGGAACTGCATAGAACCGGGTGGCAGATGGACTGGTTAGCTAAAGTTGCTTCATCAACAGGGGGGAAAATGATCGAGGTATTTCAATAATGGGAAGTTATATGCGGGAATTATCTGTAATTCTCTTGAGTGGACTGGTGTTTGGCTGTACTCAATCTGCAGTGATCTTGACAGAGCCAGGTAGACAAATTGGTTTTATGAACGATCCTAAGAAATATCCTCTGTGTGTTCCGCGTGGTGCTTTGAATTCAACGGTTCTTACCAGTTCTCGAAATGGCTATCGGGAAGCTA
>CAJXNF010000232.1 GCA_913056375.1 uncultured Pseudomonadota bacterium
GGGGGGGACAGGTTTGACGGGGCGAGATGGGACACCAGAAGCACTGGTTCCGCTCTTTGATAAAACCATTGAGGGTTTCGGTGAACTCTTCCGCTATCTCTCCTTTCAGGAAATTGACACATCCACCGTACAATCCCGGGCAGTTGCAGGAGTGGCGAACGGGACCTATCTTTTCTGCTTGCCAGGTTCAACAGGAGCTTGCCGACTAGGCTGGGAAAAAATTCTGTGTTCTCAGTTAGACGCAAGTCACCGCCCCTGTAACTTTGCAGAGTTGATCCCACGCCTCAAGGAATGATCCTTGCTGAAACTGCAAAGTCTTTCCCCAGAGTCACAGAGATTAGACTATGCTGACACTTTCAGAAGCCGCCGAACAACTTGGAATCAGTCGCGCTGCCCTAGATAATTGGATCAAGCGCCTTGAAATTGAAAAGAAAAAAGAAGGACGGATTGGGCTCACTACCAAGGAGGTTGAGCAGATCCGAAAACAGCGGCGTAGCAATTCACGCCGACGTGACACCAATACAACTGTAACTAACAGTAGCGGGGTAGCCTCAGCTTTTGTTGAACAAGAACTGAAAGAACTCAGACAGGTTCGTGAACAGTTACAAGGTCTGAGTGAAGAACGTCTACAATGGCAGAAAGAGCGTTTGCAGTATCTTGAGCGAGACGCGTCCAGCCGAAAAGAACTACAAAGTTGGGAAGCGCGCTTTGTAGAAACACAGCGTCGTGCAGATTGGTTGCAGGAGCAACTAGATTCCAATAGTCGCGAAAAAACAGAACTGCTCAAACAAGCAGATCAATTCCAGCAACTGCTCCTGCAGAAAGAGCACTCACTACAGAAGATGCTGGAAGAAAAACAGGAACTGCAGCAACAATTAAACCTGCTGGAAGAACAGGCTACTTCAGAAACTTCCGAGGTAGAAACTCCGCCAGTTGCTGAGGAATCCTCTTCTGTAGATCATGAAGAAGAACTTCTGATAGAAACAGAATTTTCTACTTCATTCTCTATCGAGACAAGTGTGGCAGAGGAAGAGGAACTAGAAAGTCAAGAGAAACTGAATGATACTGAGGAAGTTCCTGAAAATTCTGTGGAACTCGAAGATGACGAAGCAGATTTGATGCTCTTCGATGAGCTGGAAGATGATGAAGAAGTCTCTAATGAGTTTTCAGCAGAAGAAGAATCTATTGAAGTTGATATCTTCGAAGAGATAGCTCCAGTAGAAGCAGAGTCTGCATTAGAAACACCAGCTGCGGCTTCCGATGACGTAGAAGATGGATGGGATCAGGAAAAGAAGCGCCAGTTTTCAGAATTTGCAGACTTGCTCGATGAGTTGGAAGCTCAAGTTGCAAGACGCTACCTAGGGTTTGGAGAGGATCGCCAATCGTTGGAATCCATTGCATTTGCCCTGAGCATCCCTGTCTCAGAAGCACGTCAAGTAGCTGGTCGTGCTGTCCTAAAAATCCGTTCTTACCATTTGCAACTTCGCCAGTCTAGCCCCTCTGTTGATGCCTGATGACTCTTCGTCGGAGCTCTCGCTCTTTCCTCCTCTCGCTGAAACACGTTCCCAATTAGAAAAACTGGCTGAGCTGCTTCAGTGGAAGGATGCTCCCCAACTAGGCCATTGGCAGGAGACCTTGCAACATGCAGAAGCTAGGCTGCAGCAAGCGAAAGTCCGGATTGCCGTATTGGGTGCTGTCAAATCTGGTAAGTCCACGCTACTTAATGCCTTGTTGGGGGCAGATCGTCTCCGCCGTGGAGCTGGCATTCTCACTTCGATTGTCACCCGGATTCAGCCTGGGGAGATCAGTCGGGCGCATTTGAGATTCAAATCCAAATCGTTACTTGATCGCCAATTTCAAGCTGCCCTAGCTTTCTTACAATCGTCAGATTCATCCTTACCTTCCTGCGAACTAGATCATGCCTCAGAACGTTGGTCCTTGCTTTATTGGCTGGATGAACAACCTGTTGCAGAAGACACATCTCATTTTGGTGAGGAGCGTGCTTTCCTGCGAGCATGCTTGGTCGGCTATCCTGAGGCTGTGGGCTACCTAAGTAATTCCACGCAGGTGCAAACTTGGTCTGGTGAGGAAAGTTATCAACACCAAGCTTGGGTTGAGCAAGACGCTCGGGCGGTTTTTTTGGAAGATCTCCTACTAGAAGAACCAGGTTGGACTTGGCAAGGCACTGAGATTGCGGATTGTCAGGGGAGTGACTCACCAAACCCTCTCCATTTTGTGCAGGTGCAGGAATATGCCTCACGTAGCAACCTGCTCATTTATGTAATCAGTTCTAGAATTGGGATTCGTCAAGCAGACGTGCGCCTCTTGCGTAACCTACATCAGCTTGGCTTGGCAGATCAGATCATCTTTGTGATCAACTTAGATCTCAACGAGCATGAGGAACAAGCCGATGTAGATCGCATTACAGAACAGATTCTGCGAGATTTACGTCAATGTGGTTGGCAACAGCCTCATTATTTTACATTCTCAGCGTTGCATTTGTTGTTGCAACGTAAGTTAGAACTTACAACTCGTGAACAAAAGCAGCTCGAATTTTGGCAAGATCACCCTGTTTTTCAGATCAGTGCAACTGCTTGGAAAATGTTCCAGGAGGAACTCCATCTGCGGTTGGTACATCAGCAATCACAGACACTACTAGCAGGAGAATGGACACATTGGCAGAGATTGCATCGTCAAGTGTCCGAATTTGTTGAACGGTTGCAGGTAACGCTTTCTACGGAGAATCTAGACTGGGAAGAATGGCAAAGTGAACTCCAGCATCGTCAGCGATATTTGCGCTATCATGAACAAAATCTTCGGCATACTCTAAAGGGTGGAGAGAAACAGTGGAGGCAGCATATTGACTATGGTGTTCGGGCGTTGTTTGACCGTCAAGAAGGCAAGATTTGGAGTAGCTTGGATCGATTTCTCAGGCAAGTGGAACTGACACCACCAAAGGAGAATTTCTCACCAAACATACAAAGCATGCTCTGGGTGCAAGAAGTTCGAGAAAAACTGCTGCGTTGGGTCGTGGACGAAATCAACGTGTCCCTGTTGCCAGAAATAGCAAGATTACGCAGTGAAATAACGATGCTGATCAATCAAGCTGTAGAACCGTTCTTTGAGGTTTTAGACGAACTACAACAAAGAGAGTATCAACTTCATAGCCGATTGCAGAAGGGTTCGTTATCATCTACTGAAAGTCCTAAAGTATATTGGCAATTTCCAGAGATTGAACCGATTTCATTTACAACTACGTTGGCGTTTCAAACTCCGGAGCAACTGCGTAGTTGGTTACTTTATGGTCAGAGTTGGTTCCGCACTCTTTGGCGTAAGGAGCGAAATCTTCAGGCAGAGTTTCATCAGCAAAGCCAGCTTGAGTTAGAGCGTCAGTTGCGAGAGAACTTAGATTTTGATGTGTTGAATTATCAGGAAAACTTAAAATATCGATATCTTTGGTCTGGGACTCAACAACTGCTAGAAACCATTTTGGTTTGTTGGCAAGAATCAGCTCGAGGTTGCCAAACAGACCTGAGTGGTGTGCTGGAACAATTGGAGAGATTACGCTCTGAGCGAAAGCAACTAATGCCTTTGCTGGCGCAGTGGCAGAGTAATTGGGGAAAACTCAACATCAGGTTGCCGTCCGAATAGCTTTGCTAGAAAAGAGGCAGCCCCAAAAATTTCAAAATCAATCGGATGAGGAGGCTTCACGGATGTTACGTTGTTTTTTTGATGTAGATGGCGTGGTACTGGATTTTGAGAGTGCTTATCTACGTGTGATTAGTGCTTACTTTCAACTGGATATCCCTGAAAATTTTCAAACTACCCGTTGGGATTTCAGCGAACTTTTGACCGAACAACAGCAACTCGAAGGCTGGGAGTATTTTGTCAACAGTAATGCCTTTCGAGAGTTGGAAAGTTTGGTCCCTGCCCCCAGATTTAACGAGGTTTTTGGGGCATATCCCGTGCATTTCGTGACCAATATTCCGCCTGAACATATGGACGCTCGACGTGAGAATCTGAACCAAGTGGGATACCGTTTTGAGTCAGTGCATCCAGGTGGATTTCTCTCGTTCAATGAGCAACCACCACGTACAAAATCTCAGGTGATTGCTGATCTGGTTCAGGATGGAGAACAGATCCTATTCGTGGATGACCACCCACGGAACTGTGTTGATGTGAAAGAGAACTTTCCCGAGGCTTGGGTTTGGTTGATGAGCCGACCGTTTAATCAGGATTTTGACCATCCAACGATTCAGCGAGCCAAGCACTGGGAACAAGTTTTAAAGTCCCTTCCTAAAGTCCCCTAAATCCTGACGGACAAATACGAATGCTGCCTTCACTCTACCAAATGCTGCGGCAAGTTCTGATATCTCTCACCCTCCTAATCGTTGTAATGATTGGGTTGGCCTCTGCCCAGCAACAAGAGCAACAACAGCAGAACCAGCAGGCTCAACCTGGTAGTATGGGTGGCATCTATCGATTGAGTTTTTTCGAGTTCAGCACTCTCACTTTTCGGGAGGGCAAAGACCATGTCTTCTATCAGATGACGGGTTTCAGGGGTTTCGATGGGGGAAGTGGTGCTCGGAATCTGTCAATTGATTGGAATTATGAGAAGATGCTACTTCTTGGTGGAGATGAGGACGGTCATGAAAAAGTGGAAAGCCAGTTCGAACAAATCCTACACAGTTTACCTCCTTTTTCGTTAGAATATATCGTTCCACTTCAATTGGGTTTTTTAGACTCAGCAGTCAGTGTAATGGGCGGCTATACCCAGACCTACTTGACAGATCAGTCTGGTAAAAATCCGCAGAAAGAAAGTAACAGCGCTGTTTATCCGCTGATTCGACTGCGTTCCCACTATTATATTTTTGGTGGATCTGTTTATCTGACAGGAATGCCTGAGCCACGTGGAACAGATATTTTTTTCGGTTTTGGATTGATGAATATCCAGAGTACACTTCGGGCTGGAATCAGAGCCACAACAGTTGATCCAGTAGTTTGGGCTAATAATTATGGGCTGGGTGGAAACGGTGTCACAGAGTTGAGTGCTTCCCAGGGAACAGTTTTTTTCCAGCGTGCTGGTCTAGCTGTAAACGGAGAGAATTACGGATTCAATCTGGATGCTTTATTTACAGGAGATACTGAAGTTATTGACAATCCTTATGCTGATGGAATCGGACCAATTCCACGTGAGGATTTTGATTTAAAAGTTGATTCGCTAGTATCAAATGATATACCAGATCGAGTCTCTCTGCGTGGGGTGTTACTGAGAGCAGCTATCACCTACACCTTCTACTAGTAGTTCCAGCCATCTGTACACTTAACCTTACGAAGTGAACC
>CAJXNF010000233.1 GCA_913056375.1 uncultured Pseudomonadota bacterium
CCAATTCATGGGCTCAAGAACCCCCAATTCGGCAAAGGGCTCGGGCTGGATTAAAAATTCATCCAAATACGGACGATCCTGCTTTTCATCTAGTCGACCCAATCAAATGCCAGCGGATGATGATCGAAGCTTTCGGTTACGGCATCGATGACCTCAAGAACTTTATGCTCAACGGCCTGGAAGGATCATGGCTTGATCACACGACCAAAAGCAATTTGAGCAAGCAGTGGTCGGAAGAATTCGATGAGCAGCGACAAAAATATCTTTAAAAACAGGATAATTTCTTGAGCCTACAATTGTTTTCACTTGAAAACCAAATTGTGTTGATCACTGGATCCAGCCGGGGACTGGGCTGGTCGATGGCCAAGGCAGTTGCAGAAGCAGGAGCCACCGTCCTGCTGCATGGCCGAGATGAAAACTTGCTAAAAGAGCGTCAGCAATATCTTCAAGAGTTGGGACAACAAGCTGAATACTATCTTTTTGATGTCACCAATGACGAGGAGGTGCTTGCTGCTTTCGGAAAAATTCGGGAACAGTACGGTCGATTGGATGGCTTGATCAACAATGCTGGTATTCAACACCGCCGTCAGCTGACCGAATTTGAACTAGAAGATTTTGATCGGGTAGTGAGCACCAATCTCAGGGCGAGCTGGTTACTTTCTCGGGAAGCCGTGCGCTTGATGCAAGCTCAAGGATCAGGGTCAATCGTCAATATTGCTTCGATCATGGGTCCTCAGGCTCGTAAGACCATCTCCGCCTACACTACCAGCAAAGCCGGAGTGGTTGGCTTGACCAAGGCTCTGGCCGTTGAATTGGGACCACAGGGCATTCGCTGCAACGGCATTGCACCCGGCTTCTTTGCCACAGAGATGAATACCGCTCTCGTCAATGATTCCGAATTCACCGCTTTTGTTTCAGGACGAACCCCAATGCAGCGCTGGGGTGATCCCGATGAACTCGGTGGAGCCGCTGTCTTTCTGCTCTCCAAGGCGGCTTCTTACGTAAATGGGAACGTGATCTTCGTAGATGGAGGATTGGCTTGCCAAGTCTGAGAAATCTCAAAGAAGATGACTTTTCGAAGAGATCGGAATGAACTCTTCGCAACTACTCCAACTGCTTGAATCTGTTGCAGAGGGAAGCCGATCCCCTGACTCAGCCCTGGAAAAACTAAGAACCTTTCAGGTAGAGAATTTAGGCTTTGCAGAAGTCGATCATCATCGACAGCTCCGCAATGGTTTTTCTGAAGTTGTTTATTGTGAAGGCAAAACCCCTGAACAAGTTGCTGAGATCTTTACTGCTCTGAATCGTGAAACACCAAACGCCTCGCTTCTTGGAACCAGAGCCAACGCAGCTCATTACAAAGCTGTTAAAAAAAACCTTGATGGATGCGGCTATTGCGAAGCCTCCAAGTGTCTTTACCTCGACCAAACTGAGGAAGAAAAACTCAAGGGCGATGTCTTGTTGGTCAGCGCGGGAACCACGGATCGTCCGGTCTTGCTAGAAGCCGCTCACACAGCCAGACTCACCGGAAGCAGAATCGAAGTGATGGAAGATTTGGGGGTTGCGGGTTTACAGCGGATTGTCTCTAGGCACGAGCGTTTGATCAAAGCTAGGGTGATTGTCGTTGCTGCAGGGATGGAAGCTGCTCTTCCAACAGTGGTAGCCGGACTTGTTTCCTGCCCAGTAATCGGCATACCCACCTCAGTTGGCTATGGTACCTCTTTTGGTGGTGTGACGGCTTTGTTGGGCATGCTCAACAGCTGTGCTTCTAACCTTTGCTGCGTAAATATTGATGCTGGCTTCCGCGCAGGATATCTAGCTAGTTTGATCAACAGGAACTGATGCACCTTCATCTTCATTCTACTTCAGGGATCAGCGGGGATATGCTCGTTGGGGGTTTCTTGGGCTTGGGATTGCCCTTGGATTTCCTCCAGGAACAACTGGAAAAGTTGAATCTCGAAGGATGGGAAATTTCTCAGAAAAGCGTTGACAAACTTGGGGTTTCAGCCATTCAGTTCGAGGTTTCATACGAGGAACAACACCATCATCGACACCTCACAGATATTCTTGAAATTCTTGGCAAGTCAAAGCTTTCCCCAAAAGCAAAGTCCATCGCCGAAGATTTATTCCAATCATTGGGTCGTGCCGAATCATCAGTCCATCAAGTACCCATTGAGGAGGTTCACTTTCATGAAGTTGGCGCAGTCGATACCATCATTGACATTGTTTCCATTGCTGTCGCCATGGAATATTTTGAAATTGAGAGCGTCACAGCCAGCACCATTGTTGAAGGAGTGGGGAAAGTTAGATTTTCTCATGGAGAATGCGATCTCCCCGTTCCAGCTGTCAGAGAGCTATTAGGAGATATTCCCCTGCAAAGAATTCCTGTTTCTTCGGAACTTGTTACTCCAACCGGTGCAGTTTTTCTCCAAAGATTTGTAGAATGTTTTTCAGATCTTTCTCCACTTCTTCAACCCAGAAAAGGAGTTGGCTGTGGAACCAAGGATCTACCTCATCCCAATGTGCTGGAATTACAGCTAAGTGGGCAAAAGCTCATAGCGGAGGAAATCATAAGATTGGAAACAAACGTTGATGACCTCAGTCCTCAACTATTAGCTTCCTGTATCGAAAAAGCTCTAACTGCTGGAGCGTTGGACGGTTGGGCTAGCCCAGTTTTTGGTAAAAAGGGCCGGATTGGTCAGCAATTGGTCCTGCTTTGCTTGGAGAAAGATCGAGATTTACTGCTGGAAATTCTTTTGAAGGAATCTGGTAGTTTTGGGGTCCGTGTTCAAACTGTACAGCGACTAAAATTGGATTCAAAGCATGAAAACTTCTCCACAGAATGGGGAAATATTTCAATGAGATCAGGGTTTCTTGGTAAAGAGTGCTGGCAATGGAAACCAGAGCATCGGGACATTGTCACTGCTGCAGATCGGACCGGCCAACCTCCGGTGTTCATCGAGGCTCAGGTTCGTCAAGCCTGGGGGGCAAAGTTGTTGGCGTCTGGGGATCAAAAATGACAGTGTTCGAGGATTTAAAGCGACTCAACATAATCTTGGAGGGTACCAGTCCTCGCGTGGTGGCTTGTAGTGGGGGAGTTGATAGTATGTTACTAGCGACTCTGGCTCATCGTCAAAAACCTGAGGAAACCATTGTTGTGCATGCTGTTGGACCCGCAGTACCTGCTGCGGCTTCGACAAGAATTAAACGTTGGGCCCATCAAGAGAAATGGCAACTTCAACTGGTCAATGCAGGTGAATTTGATGATCCCGAATACTTGGCAAATCCAGTAAACCGTTGCTTTCATTGTAAGAAAAATCTTTACCGCACGCTTAGAGAAATTCGAGAGCAGTTAGATTCATCAAGCGTTTTGCTGAGTGGTACCAATCTAGATGATCTCGATGAATTTCGGCCCGGCTTAGAGGCTGCAAAACAGGCAGGAGTGAGACATCCTTTTGTGGAAGCATCCATCACAAAACCAAAACTACGTGAAATCGCCCGGCAGTCAGCTTTGCCATTTGCAGATTTACCTGCCGCACCGTGTCTAGCGAGTCGGCTCTACACAGGAACAAAAGTGCGGTCAGACTTGCTGCAACTGATTGATCAAACTGAAGAATGGATTCGGGAAAAGACTGGCCTTGATGTCGTTCGTTGTCGAGTCCATCAACAGGAAATGCGTGTGGAAGTTGAGAATCCGAGTGTGATGGAGAAGCATCTTGAGCTTGTCCATAACTTGAGAGCTAGAGTTCTAGAGGCTTCAGACCACATCAATTCTGTAGTGATTGATCCAAAACCTTACCAACCAGGTCGGGCTTTTGTGAGAGGGGATCTCTCAGAAGACGCCCATTCAACAATAATCCAATGATGGAGGCATCATGACGATTGAGAGAAGAAAATTCGGTAGGACTGGACACCAAAGTAGCGCTGTGCTGTTTGGTGGCGCCGCATTGGGCCCCGTTGACCAAAGCACCGCTGACAAAGTTTTGGACTTGCTGCTCGAATACGGGGTCAACCACATTGACACCGCTGCTAGCTATGGTGATTCGGAACTGCGAATTGGGCCTTGGATGAAGAAATATCGAAATCAATTTTTTCTCGCTACCAAGACAGGGATTCGTGACTATGCAGGAGCCAAAGAGGAGATACATCGTTCACTGGACCGACTCTGCACAGATCATGTCGATTTGATCCAACTTCATGCGCTTTTTCACCCAGATGAGTGGGAGCAAGCCTTATCAGCTGGGGGAGCTTTGGAGGCTTGCATCGAAGCTCGGGAGGCAGGGCTCGTCAAGTTCATCGGGGTAACTGGACACAGTTGGAGCGTTGCCACCATGCACAAAAGGAGTCTGGGGCGCTTCAATTTTGATTCGGTGTTGATGCCCTGGAACTATTTCGCCTCTCAACACGAACCTTATGCGAGTGACTTCAAAGACACTTGGAATCTTTGCAAGGAACGAGATGTAGCCGTTCAAACCATCAAGAGTATTGCTCGTGGGCCTTGGGCAGCTGGGGTAGATAAATCCCACAACACTTGGTACCAACCACTTCAGGATGAAAAGGATATACAGCGAGCCGTTCACTGGTTGCTTTCCCACGATGGACTCTTTCTGAATTCTGTGGGGGATGTGAATCTCTTACCACTGGTTCTGAAAGCAGCTGAAAACAGAGGAAAGCGCCCAAGTCGTAAGCAAATGGACGATTTTAAGGAGAAAGCGGGTCTTGTTTCGATCTTTGGGATCTAAGCACTGATTTCTAAATCTATTTCGTTAAGAAAGTCTAATAGAAAGATTTGATTCATTGCTCCCGAGCAAGCTTGGTAGAGGTCAATAGGACATTGAGTGAATAGTTTCAGGAAGACTCTGGAATTGATCAATTGAGATCCGTTTTGGAAGGTCTCAATAATGTCATTCAGAAGTCTAATTCGAAGGAGGCTACTCAAGCAATCAAGGAAGTTGAATCGGTGATTGGTGAGGTCCCAGGTAGCTATGGGATCAAATCTCCACTTAGCAAAGCCAGGAGACTTTTTCGCAAGGAAGAGCCCGACCGTGAAAAAGCCCTGGAATTCTTGAATGAGAGCCTTGAAGTTCTGACGTCTGAGATTGCATGGAGAAAGGCGGCAAAGCTGAATGTCCTTCCTGCAGTTCGTGAGTATGCTGAATCTTTGAAGCCTACGATTGGCATCCGCTCACAACCAAGATTGAGTGTGGAGTTGGCTAAAGAGGTTTCAGCCTGTCAGGCTGATCACAGAGACGTATCGCTCTATTTTTAGAATAAATTCTAATTAGCGAAGAAATCCAGCAACTTGCGTCAAGCTTGTCTTGGCATCTCCGAAGAGCATCCTT
>CAJXNF010000234.1 GCA_913056375.1 uncultured Pseudomonadota bacterium
CAATCCTTCTGAACGGCCCCGCCTAGAAACCAATTCTGAGTCAGACCTCGTGACTCTTTGTGAATGACGGAGACTCCACTCCAACAGTTGATCATTGAGTTCACGATGGATTTTGGAATATCCAGCATCATCTCCAAGATCATTCAGTTCCAGTGGGTCCTCCTGCAAATCGAAAAGCACCGGACGATACCCTATAGTATGAATGTATTTCCAACGTTGAGTGGCGACCATGTAGACGCGAGCTTTTTTGGGGTCTGCATTCAGTAGTGAAGATATTGGAGCAACTGAGTAATCGTACTCGCTAATGGCATATTCTCGAATTGATTTGCTGGAGGTGTTGTGCAGCAAAGTCTTTAGAGATTGCCCTTCGAGAATATGATCAGGGAAAGTCCCACCCAAAGCCTCGATGAATGTGGGAATGAGATCTATTGATTCAACTAAATCCGATGATCTGGAGCCACGCGAGCAATTGGCCTCTGGGGATGGATCACGAATGATCAAAGGAATCTTTACGGATGGTTCATGAAACCAGTCTTTCTCACCCAACCAATGATCCCCTAGATAATCCCCGTGATCTGAGGTGAAAACGATTAACGTTTGATCATAGGATCCCTGATCTTCCAAGAACTGAAAAAGCCTGCCGAGGTGATCATCTAACTGTTTCACAAGGCCAAGATATGTCGGCAAAACTCGATCCCGGACTTCATTTTTTGAGAATGCTCTGCTCACTCGAATTTTGGTAAATGCTTCATAGATTGGATGGGGATTCTTCAATTCATTTTGCGATCTTATTGCTGATGGTAGTTCAAGATCTCGAAATAATTGATGATAGGGACTTGGAGCAATGTAAGGCCAATGAGGTTTGATGTAAGATAAATGAAGACACCAAGGGGAATGGCCATGTTGTTTTAAAAATTCAAGCGCACGATTTGTTGTGTAGGCCGTTTCTGAATGCTCTTCTGCAACCCTTGCAGGTCGCTGAGCATGCTGCATGTACCAACCTTCCAAAACCTCCCCATTCTCACCCTCCGCTGAGTTTGCCCAATCATTCCAGGGATTCTGGCCAGGATAGCCGATCTCATTCAAATATTTTTCGTAGGTTGATTTGAGAGGATTGTATCTTCCTCTCGGTCCTTCAGGATAAAGCCCTTCCATCCGATCAAAGATCTGGAAACCGCATTGTTGGAGTAACTGGCCAGTTGAAGATTCCAGTTCAATGCCTAGTCGTTGTATGCCAGCGATATCTGGATAGAAATGAGTTTTGCCGACAAGCCAAGTTGATAAGCCTTGCTCTCTAAGAAAATCCCCTAGAGTGATCTCTCCTACTTTTAGAGGGATCCCATTCCAAGTAGCGCCATGCGACTGGGAATAGCGACCTGTGTAGAATGACATGCGGGAAGGCCCACATATGGGAGATTGACAATAGGCTCTGTCAAAAGTGACGCCTTCCTTGGCTAATCGGTCAATGTTTGGAGTTGAAACCAGGGAATTCCCATAGCAGGACAAACAGTCCCAGCGAAGTTGGTCTGCCATGATGAACAGTATATTCCTTGGATGGGTCATTGGGTTGTTTCTCTAAAGTAAAAAATAAGTGTCTGAAATTATATTTTATTTTATTGATGACTATTGATTTTAAAAGATAAAGAGACTGATTAAATTATCGTTCCAACTGAGGTTTGTCCGGGGGTGAATGAGAGGATTTCACTGAAATGATCCACCCTCCAGCGACGTTAAAATCTCTGTAAATGAACTGAGATTTCGGAATGATATAAAAATGCACAGTTCGTAAAAGATACTGAAATTACTTATAGAAAATCAGTTGATGAGGCTGTCTAAGATTTATTGATGTCCAATTATCAAAAAGCACAGAGTTGAAAACTGAAAATATTGTGACAAAAAAGTAAAATTATTGATTTTTCTCGCTATTTTTTTCTCCCCCCGATCTCCTCACACATATTTTCTGACTCATTTATCCTATTGATATCGTAACTGCTTGTGGAGTGAGCAGCTACAGATAAACGAAAGGTTTCTAAGTAATTTTCAGATTAAATATATTTTTGAGAATTTAATTGGAAGTTCCTCTCATTCTCAGGAGTCAGTCTGAAAATCTGAAAGTTCACTTTAGAAACTGAATGGCATATCTAAATCAATTAGGAGGGAATTATGGAAGCTCTACATTTTGTAAACGCAGAACACGATACCAATCACCATCTTGGATTTTCTGGAGTTTTAGAAGTCTCTGATTCAAGTGTCGATGAAGAAAATTACGGCACTAAATCAGCTCAGTCATCTGCTCTGGATAAGGAAAAATCTTCGATTCAGGAGGCTTTTCAACTCTATGTAAAAGATGTCAGCCGGGTGGAACAGCTTGATCGCAAACAAGAGTCAGCACTAGCCAAAAAAATTGAATCAAATCGTCAAAAGATTGAAGAGATCCTTTTTGGATCAAAACTGGTCTTTGATGAAATCCAAAACTTGGCTCAACGACTGGAGAATGGAGAGATCACTATTCGTCAAATCACTGTTGTTAATGATGATGACGAGTTTGAGATGGATGAAGAGAGCCGAGTTGTTTCTTTGGTTCAGCAACTTCGTCTGGTTTCTGATGATTTCACCTCAAGGCAAATGATCAAAAAGTCTGCTCAAGCTACAAAATTAAACCGATTGGAAAAGGAAGAGATAGATAAATTGTCCAAGAGAATCCATTCGCAGATTCAGTGGATTTCTTTCAATCAAAATCAGATTGAAAAATTCACAGAATTGCTCGTTCAACAAGCTCGAGAAATTGAATGTGCAGGCGAGCAAATTGCTGAGCTTGAACAATTTCAGAGAGTGGACTCAAAAAAGCTTCTCAAGGCGATGCAGAGTTGGGAGGCTGCAAATAAGGCTGGAGATGTCTCAAAAGAGGCTAGCCTGCAATTGGAAATTGAGGATTATGCAGGACAGTCATTTAAAGCAGTCTTGCAGGAGTATCAATTGCTGGAATCAGCTATGAAGTGGAAAAGAGATGTGGTTGAACAGACTGGTCAAGATGAAAAGGAATTTCTATCCCAAGTGATGAAATTACAGAAATCTCTAGAAGTCATGAAGACAGCTAAAAACCGTCTAATGGAATCCAATCTTCGGCTGGTCGTCAGTATTGCCCGAAAGTACCTGCATTGTGGGCTGGGGATTGAAGATCTGATCCAGGAAGGCAATTTGGGGCTGATGAGGGCTATCGATAAGTTCGATTACGAGCGGGGCTGCAAACTATCCACTTATGCAAGTTGGTGGATTCGTCAGTCGATGTCCAGAGCAATTGCCGATCATTCGAGAACTATCCGGATCCCAGTGCACATGATTGATAAAGGGAAACGTGTACTGAAGATCTCTCAGCAGTTGGGAATGGAATTGGGACGTCAACCAACACTGGCTGAGGTGGTTGAACGCAGCGGGATGCCAGAAGAGCTTGTTCATGAATTGTTGCACAACATGAATGATCCTCTTTCGATCGATAAACCCTATGGAAGTGAGGAGGGAAGCACTCTGCAGAATGTTGTGCCAGATCAAAATGCGGTAGACCCTCTTCAAACTATGATGAGAACAGATCTTACAGAGGTTATTGAGGAGATGCTGACACAGTTACCTCCACGTCAAGAGAAAATTGTCAAAATGCGCTTTGGAATTGGCCACAAGCGAGAGTACACACTCGATGAGATTGGCAAGGAATTTAAAATCACTCGGGAGCGGATCCGGCAGCTACTTTTTCAAGCTCTTGTTAAATTACGACATCCTTGCCGAAGCAATTTTCTGAGAGACTATCACGTGGAGGGCTGTTGAACTTTTTGTTAACTCTAGCAAGTGGGGTTGATTTTCAATCAACCCCTAACTCATTTTAAAGAGGAAACTGCTTACCGTCATTGAGGCTACTTCGATGTGCGTAGCGGAAAGCCTTGTAGTGCAAGGTGGAATGCTGGATCTGATCTAAGCAGAAAGTTTCACGATTATTCGTTACTCGACTATACTCGTAGGTTAAGAATGGATGGAGTGATAGTAGATCTGGACTGTTCGCGCTCTGAAGATAAAGTCGGCCACTTTTAAGATGCTGTCGAAGCTTGAGAGTTTCACTTGGTGGAACAAAAAAACCTCCCCGTAACCGCTTGATTGAATAACTCACCTCCTCCCCAAGATCGTCTGAGAAATCACTGATCTGATCAATGAAAAGCAACTCATAAGACGTCATTGGCTCGCTGTACTTACACATCTGTACCCAAACCGGCAGGACTAATTCCAACCAAGCACTTGCGTGACCTGAATCTGCATTGACGGGATCGTGGATGCGATTACGATAGCTGACCAATTGCTGCAAGGCTTCTGACAATCCGCTCCATTCCCCGCGTTCTGTAATCCAGGCTCTGGGGACCTCCCGAACCAACTGTCCATACAAATCTGCATCGTAAAATGCTCTTGCGATTCGTTTCCCGACCCAAACCCAACTACCATCTGTCATCGGACCTTGACGAAAGCGATGACGTAATTCTGAATTTAAATCCTCTGAAAAGCAGCCAGCGTGAAGATACTCTGCACAGATCAGCGCTGAAAAATATTTTGAAACGATTCCAATTGCATTCAACATGTTGATGTGACAGCGATTCGGGTCTGTTTCAGCCATTCTCAGATTTTGTGCATAAGCCAAGGGTGAGGGTAAATCAATTCTTGCCCAAAGATCGATTGGTTGGGATTGCCCCCAAATAGCCCCAGGTGCTTGTGATTTCAGTTCCTTATTCTCACGAATTAGTTCCTCAATTTGTCGTAGCAAGCGCTTTTCTCGCTGACGAAAAGTTTGTAACTGTTCTCTGAGCTCTTCTAGGTCTTTTTCAAGGATTCCTTTTTCAGGCTCACTGCCTAAAACAGGATCATTGGAGACAGGCGATTCACTGCCAGTTTCTGCTAAAAATTCCTCCCAGTCTTCTTCTGAGGCAAAGTTTTTTTCTTTCGCAAAATCCCAATCTATGTCTTCAATCCTTCCTTTAAGAGCTTGAAACACTTGTTCATCTAAGGTGACTACTTGAATTTTCTGCAAATGATTTGTAGGAACTTCTTCCAGGATTTGATGGAGCGTTCCCAAAATAACATCTGCCATCAAACTAGTGGGGAATCCTAATGAGCCAGAGCCGATCAAGGGGATTGCTATAGACTTCGCCTCAAATTCTTCACAAGTAATGATCAGGTTGTTAAGTCCTGCACGGATTGCGTCGATAACAAGTTCTTGTACGATTTCCCAGAATTCCTGATCTCCCTCCTCAAGATGAGCATCTCGACTCATCTCTTCC
>CAJXNF010000235.1 GCA_913056375.1 uncultured Pseudomonadota bacterium
ACTCACAAATTACTGATTTTAAAAGCTTTCGCAGCCGGCTCACATGTGCTTTGTGAAAAACCGCTGGGCATGAATCTGCAGGAGACCAAAGAAATTCTGGCCGCTGCCCAGAAAACAAAACTTCGGCACATGACAGCTTTTACCTATCGATTTGTTCCAGCAATGAACTACTTACGATCTTTGGTTCAAACTGGAGCATTGGGCGAGATTCGTCATGCGAGATTTCAACGTCTACAAGACTGGGGCGAACGAGCAATTGGCTGGCGTCAGTATTATGAGCAGGCTGGTTCCGGTGAATTAGGAGATATGGGCATTCACCGGATTGATTTTGCGGAAGATCTGCTGGGTCCCATCTCTTCCTTGTGCGCCCACACAAAACAATGGGCAGCGCGTGATCTCACGAAAAGTGGAGAGCCTTGTCCACCCCAGGATGTCGAGGATTGGGTTGCCTGGATCGCCCAATTTGAAAATGGTACAACGGGTGTTTTTGAAATGGGAAAGCTGACCAAAGGCTTTGGCCCAAGAGGGGATCACGATCAGGCTGAGTTGAACGGCACCCAGGCATCTGCTGTCTATCAGCTACATAACCCACACCAAATCCTTTTCAGTAATCGTGGAGAATCCTACCAAATTCGACCTGTTCCAGCAGAATTTTTGAAGCGTTCTGATTCACCAAGGGATCCTAATGAGGGAGATCCTCTGATTCGATTTAGATATGATCAAGCTTGGGAATTTATTAGTGCCATTCGTGAGGGTAGGGAGTGCTCACCATCTTTCTATCATGGGATGCGTGCTCAGGCTGTGGCAGATGCCATCTTAGAAGCTGCAGATTCTAGGAAATGGATTGACGTTAAAGTTTAAATTACTGAAAAAATTGAATCATTTAATTTCTATGATTTACTATATTAAAAATGATTCAATCATTTTCCCAGCAACCATTGGTTCTAGTCTTCTTTCATCTTGGGCACCTAAGCTGGCATCTCTTCTAGCGACGAAGTAACCCCTGCGATGGTAGTCCGTCTCATGTCGCGGACTTCTTTGTTGTCATAGCCCATCGCCCGATGCATCGTGGCTTGGTTATCCCAAATCACCAGGTCATTGACGCTCCACTTATGTCGATAAACGAACTCTCGCTGGGTAGCATGCTCTGCCAATCGCTTGAGAAAGATCCGAGATTCGGGAACCGTCCAACCCTCGATCAAGCCCGCATGTGCAGAAAGATATAGGGAACTGTTCTTGGTTCTAGGATGTCTGCGAACCAAAGCCTGCCTGACTGGAACCATTGCTTCCTGCTGATCTTCCCGAAACTCTGTAAAACCGAGTTCACCTCTCGAATAGAGCTGACTGTGACGCGTAACCTGGCCAAGGCATTTCTGCTGAGTTTTTTCATCCAAGGCTCTCCAGGCAGCCCTCATGTCCGCAAACTCTGTATCTCCTTCCGTAGCTGGAATGATCTTAGCCGAAAGGATTGAATATTGGGCCGGAATCGCCTTAAACGAACTGTCTGAATGCCATAGCATATTTCCGAGGGAAAACAGCCTCTTTGGATCAGCGGCCTCCATTTTTCCACCTGTACGATCTAGATTGGAAATATCGTTCAATTCCATCTGCAATCGCCGGTCATCTTGCTTCATGTAATCGCCAGTTGCCAACTCCAGATCCCCGAAATATCGACTGAATCTAATGTGCTGCTCATCCGTCAATACTTGATTTGGAAAAACCAGCACTGCAAACGTATCCAAAGCATTGAAGAGAGCTTCGACAGTCTCAGAGGTCTGTGGTTCTGACAATGAGATGCCCTCTACCTTAGCAACAAAATTAGTCGATTTAGGATTCAGGGGAGTGACTTCAGGGAGCAATTATATTTCTAATAATAATTTTGGATTCAATGCTGAAATTTGAAACTTAACTTTCCTGGACATAATCCATAAATTGAATAGATAGTTTTTTAAAGTTTTTTGAAATTTTTTAGACAATGGATTCAACATGATCATCAGAAAAGTCACCCCTTTGAACAGCCCAAGTACCGCATCACAACCAATTGATCTTGAAATCGAAGACGGTAAGATCTCGCGCCTTGGATCTCAGCTGAACAACCCAAAGGGTCTTAGAGAGTATGTATTTGAAAATGCCCTGATTTCGAAAGGTTGGGTGGATCTGCACGTACACGTTTATTTTGGGGCGACCGACATCTCCATCCGGCCTGAACAGGCTGGACTTGAAACTGGAGTGACTACTTTAGTTGATTGCGGTTCTGCAGGGGAAGCCAACTTTGTTGGGTTTTCAGAATTCATTGCGAAACAGGCCAAAGAGAGGCTCTTTGCGTTCTTGAACATCGGCAGCATCGGGCTTGTTGCCTGCAATCGAATCAGTGAACTTTCTTTAGGGTTTCGCTCAGTCAATGTCGAACGAACTTTGAAGACCATTGAGAATTATCCTGAACTAATTCGGGGGATCAAGTGCAGAGCTAGTCAGGTCATCACTGGAGACTTGGGGGCTGAAGCGGTACGAGTAGCGAGGAAGGTAGCCCGTGTCGCAGGCTTGCCTCTGATCGTTCATGTGGGAGAACCACCACCCTTGTTGGAAGACGTTCTGGATCTTCTCGAGGAAGGGGATGTGGTCACCCATGCCTTTCATGGGAAACCCGGAGGTAATCTGATGGAGGATCCAAGGTCACTTGCCGCTGTTCACGATGCCCGCGCCCGAGGGGTTTTGCTGGATGTCGGACATGGTGCGGCCTCTTTTTCCTTCAAGGTGATGCGCTTTGCGAGAGAGCAGGGAATTGAAACAGATTTGATCAGCACCGACCTGCACCGCAACAGCATCAAGGGACCCGCCTACGACCTGCCTACAACCCTTTCAAAACTTTTGAATCTTGGAATGCCGCTGGATCAAGTCATTGCTGCAGGATCAACAAGACCCTCTTCCTTTTTAGACCCCACCGAGGGTAAAGATTGGTTGAAAGTTGGCCAGAACGCAGACCTAACGGTGTTCCGGGTAGATGAGGCAAATATTTCAGTCGAAGATAGCCTTGGGGATCATCTCACTTTAACTCAGTTGATTCATCCACTACTCGCTGTTCAGGGAACAAATCACGCTGAGTGCAGTCTGCGATTCCAGTGAAATTGTGTTTGACCGAAAATCTAGCACCAATGGGCTGGTAGGATCGGCTGGCCATTATTGAGTCTGTCTGCAATCCAGTTTGCTTGTCGAACCCCATCTCGATAACTCGAGTGCTGAAAAGGCACTCTATCAACAGGCCCGGCAAAAGCCTCAACCAAAGCATCACAGAACCCCACAGAGTCCTCCACTAACATGGTGGGCATTTTAACTTGGGGAGCGTGATGAACTGGTTCAAAATAAGATAGAGTTTTCTCTACGTACAATCGATGGGATGCTGAGCCTCGCAAGTGATCGTTGAATTCTTCGAGAGGATAGTTGCTAGTCTGAGATGCTCTCTTCAGGGAGTTGTAATGGAGCGCAGGGGTATAGTGGAGTGCCGCCGCCTCCGATCTGCGGGCCGCTGTCCAAAGGGCTAATTCCCCCCCAAGTAAACAGATCCTTTCCACGTCCACTTCTTCACGACCTTTCAAAAAGTCCATGACAGACAAGCAATCTCCAGCAATCTCACGGTAAATGTAGGATTCCGCAGCTTCAATCCCCAAGGTCAATAAACCCGGGTATGCAGCCACAAAAGGCTCATCAGAGAGTCGTTGGCCTCGATGACACAAGGCTACACAGATATATTTACAACGCTCTTCAAATGGTGGGATGTGAACCACGCTCCCATAGTTTGGGAGATGGTAAATGACTGGGAAGGGCCCTTCACCTTTTGGCACACTGTAATAAGCAAAGATTCGATAACCTTTCACACTTGATAGCCACAACCCGTACACAGTGAATTGAGGTTTGCTGCGAATGGGAAGTTCCTTCAATTCAGGCGCTGGGACCACTGAATTCAAGTCGCTTTCAATACCAGCCCAAAATTGATCAAAGTCCTTTGGTTTCATGATTCCTTGTATTTTTCAGAGCTTGGTGACTCAAGATCGCACTGGTTTCAATTGGTCGTCAAAAAAAGCATCCACCACATGATCATGCTCATGATGATTGGCGTCATGACCATGTCCTTCGTATTCGTAGAGCTTTTTATTCGACGTACCAATCTTTTCCATCAAGGGATAGGCAGTCTCTGGGGGACAGACATCGTCTTGCAGGCCAATGTAGACGATGATGGGACATTGAATCCGCTCTGCAAAGTTAAAGCAGTCATAATAATTCCAAGTATTCGCTATCGCTGAGCTATGTTCTGGTTGAATTCCCAGATAATCGTTGATCTCCTCATACGGATAAGTTCGGGTCAACTTAAAGGCATCAACGACTCCCGCAAGATAAGGGGCTCCAGCTGAGGCCGCTCTAACTTGTTGACGGAGTGCGGACACAACAAGAGTCAATGCACCACCCTGGCTGCTCCCTTGGATTCCAATCCGATCTGAGTCTACTTCTGGTTGCTCAAGTAGAAAATCAATCACCCGTACTGCATCAATGTAAAATCCCTTGTAACCGTAATGGTCTCGATCATTGATGTTGTGGGTTAACAATCCGGGATATCCGGGATTGAATGTGCCATTGCTGCGTAATTTGCCACGAGGCGCAGCTCCAAAGGTCGCATAACCTTGGGCAGCGTGTGATTTTGGCAAGGTCGGCTCACTGATATAACCTGGATAGAAAACACGGGCGGGAAGAGGTATATCTCTTTCTCTGGGCAGACAATACCAGCCTGCGATTCGCAAACCATCAAGGCTGTCATATTTGACTTCGAACACCTCGACTTCCTCACTGGAACGCAAAGGATCCAACTCAATCGTGGCGTTCAATGGGATGGAGTCGACTTCCGCCATGATTTCCTGCCAAAACTGGTCAAAGTCATCCGGTTTGACCACTTCCGTAGGATGAGCAGATAGATTTGGTTTGGGCACAAAACTCCTTTATTTCAAGAACATCTTTGATTCAGATTGATGGCAAAAGATAAAGAAAATTAGTTGATTACCTTGAGAATCTGCTCCAACACAATTTGCGTCTCTTCGTCACTCACCGTCATTGGATTGAGAAGGATGGCATTTAGTCTTTCAGAAGGCGCAACAGATACTGCAGGTTCGCCCGCCATCAACCGGTCCACAAGTTGATCCTTGGACCAATTGTCTGGAAGTTGAACAAGGGCTCTGGGTACAGGTTGTCCTGCTTCATTGGGATAATCTCTTTTGGCTGAGAGTCCACCTTTTCC